>JAYTHQ010000208.1:0-4304 GCA_043732445.1 Bdellovibrionales bacterium
ATCTTTGACGTGCTTCCAGAGCAAGCAAGAGAGCGCTTGCGAATGAGGCTTCGAGAATGCGATCCCGGAGAGGCGATTCATTTCCCGCTTGATTTCCAGCTTCCTGAAGGCTCTTTTTGCATCACCAAAGGCACCCTTGAGTTTGATGTTCAAACTCGTCATTTCGCTTTGATTTGTATTCGTTTTATCGACATGCACGAAGACGAAAGCCTGCGGTGGCGGCTCGCGCTCGAGAGCACCGATGCTGGCTATTGGGGCTGGGACATTAGCACTGATGTCATTTATTTCTCTGAGCGCCTCGAAACGATGCTCGGTTACGAACGGGGCGAATTAAAACTAAATTTTTCGACATTTCGCACTCTCGTTCATCCCGACGACGTCGCGGGTAACACTTTGCAGATAGATCCTTTTTTAAAAGGTGAAATGTCGCATTTTAAATTTGAGTGTCGTCTGCGAAAAAAATCAGGCGAATATCTTTGGATTCTGGCGATGGGCTCACGAACAGTGGACTCAAAAGGACGTTCGATTGCGAACGGCTGGCACTTCGATATTCAAGAGCAAAAGCAGATTGAAGAACGACTCCGCGGTTCAGAGGAGCGCGGTAAATTTTTACTCGACTCGATTCCAGATATTTTTTTCGTCTTCAATCGAGACGGTAAATATCTGGAGGTCCAAACATCGGCGCCAGAAAAACTGATCAAACCATCAGAAACACTGATCGGACGACACATCCATGATTTTTTGCCCGCGGCCTCCGCTAATCTTTGGGTGAGTAATATTCGACGGGTCATTGATCAGCAAAGACCGATGACCTTTGGCTACGAGCTCGATGTTCAATTTGGTCATGCTTACTTCGATGCGCGCGTTTTCCCTCGCGCAGGCGAGATGGTCGTTGCGATTATTCGCGATATGACTGAGCAACGAAACGCGCTGGCCGAAGTCAAAATCAGTGAGAAACGCTGGCAATCTTTCATTCAGAATTGTCCGGCCGCGGTTTTTAATTTGCGTATCGCGCCCGATGGCGACGCTCGGTACACTTACGTTGCAGGCAGTGTTGAAAAGATTTTCGAGGCGACGGCCGAGAGTCTCGTCGGTAGCTCCCTGGACTCGCGCGTGCCGCCGATGATTCATGAAGATGATATGGTGAACGCGCAGGCGACGCTCGCCGCGGCGGCCAAAAAAATGGAAGGCTTCAACTGGCTCGGTAGATTTGTTCTCGCGTCGGGACGCATTCGGTGGATCAATACGATCGGCACGCCTCAGCTTCAGCTCGATGGATCCATCGTTTGGTCGGCAATCGCGATGGACGTCACGCATGAACACGAACTCGCTCAGCAGGTCAAAGAACAACAAGTCCTGATGACCTCATCGAGCCGGCTGGCGGCGCTAGGGGAAATGGCCGGCGGCATCGCTCACGAAATTAATAATCCGCTGACGGTCGCGCATGCTCATGCCTCAAGACTTCGCGACATGGCAGAAGCTGGCAAAATTTTAGAACCAGCCATCGTGATTCGTTCGACGCAAAAAATCGAAGACGTCTGTATGCGCATGAGCCGGATTATCGCGGGCCTTCGATCGATCGCGCGCGATGGCGAGAGCGATCGCTTCTTGATTGTTCCGCTTCGCCCGATCATCGACGATGCGCTAGCTCTTTCGAGCGAAAAGTTTCGCCATAAACAGATTGAATTGGTCGCCGAGAAAGTTCCGGATTCGATTTTGATCGAATGTCGCTCAGTACAGATTTCTCAAGTATTGGTAAATTTGCTTTTAAACTCGCAGCACGCGGTCGAAGGCCTTGGATCTAAAAGGTGGATTCGCTTAGCTGTTAGCGAAACAGCAGCGAACGTCGAGATTCGCGTGAGCGATTCCGGCGCTGGCATTTCGCCTGAAATTCGCGACCGAATTTTCGACCCGTTCTTCACGACGAAAGACGTCGGCAAGGGGACCGGACTTGGTCTTAGCGTCTCGGCGAGTATCGCCGAGACGCATAGTGGAACCTTACTTCTCGACGAAACCGAGCCTCACACGACGTTCGTTCTCATCTTGCCCAAACGCCTGGCGGCTCGGGCTTAAAGTCAGATTTTACTGACAGACGCACGAGCTTTGAACCGGCTGGCCGCTTTGATCGTCTTCGCACGTCGCTTCTTTACAGACTGCCTTTTGATTGGCGCCGCATTTCACCGAACAGCCGTTGTCGAAGTAAGGACCTTGAAATTGATCGCCGCCGAACCAAGGGCAATAGAAGCGGTCGATCGAGCGGGCGCTGCAGCTATGGGAGCGCGCCGTGGAGTCTTCGTAGCCCGTGTTGTCTTGCGCGTGCGCAAAGCTGAGAACGAGAGTTGAAACGGCGAAGGTGACCGCGAGTGCTGTTTTCAAAAATTTCGGCATGTGTAAGTCTCCTGGATTGATATGGGGTGCAGATAACCTGATTCTGGCGCCGAAGGCAAAGGCTCAAACGTCTGTTACGTTAACTAATAAGTATCTGATCTAACTATGTAATTTTGTCATCTCGAAAGTCTTTTGAGGCTTTGTAGAGCCACTATTTTAGCGGTCCAGTTCTTTCATTTTCTGAAAGTCCCCGTCTTGACTTACACATTTTCTGCCTATAACTTACATCTAACTTACACGTCTCTTACACATGGGAATGAGACTTATGACAAAGCGAAACGAACCTAAAGCAACGACCTCGAAAAAAGCGAAGCTCTCAGTTCTGACAATGGAACCAGATGAAGTGGCGAATGTTCGCGCCGAATCACCACTCCCCTTATCGTTCAAAGAAAAAAACGTGCTCGAGTTTCTCGAGACGTACTTGGCCAACAAAGGCATCTCGCCCACATACCAAGAAATCTGCGCGCATTTTGGTTTTGCAAGCTTCAACTCTGTTCAACGCTACTTAAAGCAACTCGAAGCCAAAGGGTACATCCGTTTGCCTTGGGCTAATCAAAAACGCGCGATCACTCTTCTTCACCCGGCGTCGGCTCTTCAATCGGCTGTCTTAAATTCCCGCGATGACGATGCGTTGTCTTCGAGCGACTCTCTGATACCAGCAATTTTACCGATTGAGTCTCTCTCTCTTCCGTTGTTAGGCCGGGTCGCGGCGGGTGCGCCAATTGAAGCCGTCGAACACGACGAATTCATCGAAGTTCCCGCATCGCTCGTACGCCATGCCGATCGCACCTATGCGCTTCGGGTCCAAGGCCAATCCATGATTGATGACGGTATTCTCGACGGCGACGTCATTTTGGTGCAGCGCCAAAGCACTGCCCAAAACGGCGAAATCGTTGTCGCGATGCTCGGCGAAGAAGCGACCGTTAAAAGATTCTACTCGCATCGGGGCTCAAAAAATATTCCCGCCGAAGCTATTGAAGCTGTCTTTGAAAGACTTGGCGGCCGCGATGAAGACGGTGAGTCCGATCGAGCGATTGATAAACTCATAGAATTAAGACCTGCCAACTCAACCATGTCCCCCATGTGGTTTGACCCAAGCGAAATTCAAATTCGCGGTGTCGTTGTCGGACTCATCCGCCGCTTTATGTAAGCAGCCATAGAGTCCCTAAGTTAACAAAGTGGGGTGAGCACTTGGTGCAAACCCCAGCATCGTCAACGGCGATGCGAACAGAGTTAGAGGGCTGCGCGTGGTGCGTAGCTTAAGTGCCGAAGTGTTTTCACTTCGCGAGGTAGAGTTATGTCGTTGATGAATGAGCACTTGTTGCGAACGGGCGAAGCCGAAGGCGAAGCAACATGACAACTATTGAACAATTAAAAGATCTTTTGGGCGATCAGCTTTGTACGCCCGAGCAGGTCAAAGCCCCTGAAGGATTAGCAACGGGTTTAAAAGAACTCGATCACTACTTGTTCTGGCACGGTCTTCCGAAAGGCGCTCTCACGCTTTTCAACGGCGCACTCGGTACCGGCGCGACGTCTCTGTGGGTCGAAGCGGCGGCGCGCACGATTGCCGAGGGTAAGTGGGCCGTTTGGGTTAACAACGAAGTGCCTCTCTCACCTTTGCCACTGCACCAACTAGGAGTGAACCTTGCTCACTTTGTTTCCATTCAGCCTGATGTTTGCGTTGAGCGTTCCGTTAGCGATACCGAAAAAAACAAAAATCTTCTCTTTATCCTGCAAGAGCTCTTGTCATCTACGCTCTTTGAACTTGTTGGGTGCGATCTTGGCGACCGGCAGCTCAAAGAGCATCAATTGCGAAAGCTGCAAACGCAGGCTCGCGATGCAAACGTCGCGCTCGTCTTTCTCACCCAAGATCGTAAGCGGCGCCCGCGCCTTGCGCGCCAGACCTCGGCGGCGTC
>JAYTHQ010000209.1:0-4302 GCA_043732445.1 Bdellovibrionales bacterium
TGTCGGCGTCTTCGGGTTTCGAGAGAAACTGCAGCTCCTTCATATCACCGCGACTCCAGGCCGGAATAAATTCCTCAAAATGCGGACTAAACGGATCACCGGATTGGCCGCCCGGATAAACGCCCCACGCTTTTGGCGACTTGCCCACGGCGACGACCATCTTCCAAACAGGACCGTGATCGCCGCTGTTTGCGAAAATCGCGTGTTCCATGCCCGAGGCAGCGAAATCAGGATGCCCGAGCCCCGGAATTTTACCTGCATGATTAAAGTTTGTGGGCCGATATTTTGACCAGGTCCACCGGCTGGGATCGTTGGTTCCGATCGTCCGCTCGACATCGCCGATGGCTCGCGAAAGCGCTTCGTGAACGATGTCGGCCCGTGTCTCTTTCTTCTCGGTCGCGGGATTATCAAACCACGGTGAATTTTCGTCAGATAAAACTTCAATCGTTCGCATCAGCTGCGGGTAGGCATAGGTCTTACGCTCGGGCAAGAGTCTCATCCAGAGTCCGTCTTCGACTTCTTTGTACCAAGCGTAAGCCAGAGGGGCCGCATTCGAGTTTTCCTCGAAACGGAAATCCCAACCGTTGAGGGTTGCAAGTGCTTTGGTTTCGCTCTCCGTCACGTGAATCGACGCAATCGCTTTTTGCAAAACAGGAATTAGCAAACGCATTGAGATCGCTAGCGTGTCTCGTTGCATCTTGATGAAATCTTCGGGTGCGAACTTTGCCTTCGAGCGCAAAAGTTCGTTGATTCGAGACGGTCGAAACGGTTGTTCAAACGGCCAACCAAAATAGTGCGGCGAATTAGTTTCAAACGGCGGCTGGTTGGCTGAGCTGATAAACCCACGGGCCGGATTTTTAATCGTCGGAACTTCGTCGGGTGTTAGAAACCCCTTCCAGTCATACGCTGGATCGGATCCGTCGCCAATGGTTCGGCCCTGACCTTTCCAGCGGAGCGGAAATTTGCCAAACTGCCAGAGTGCCGTTTGCCCCTTATTATCAACGCACAAAAAATTCTGCGCCGGTGTCACGTAACCGTTTAGCGCGGTTCGAAATTCGGCGATCGATTTAGCTCGGTCCATCAGTAAAAAGCTTCTTAACTCATTACTTTCAACCAGCGCTTCAAACCGCAGCGCTAGACCTTTCGGGATTGTCGTCGAGAGCGGCGTTTCGGCTTTTTCATAAACGATCGGTCCGAAGTGAGTGTCGCGAAGAAGCAAGGTCATTGGCGCTTCGCCGCGAATACCAATTTTCACTTCACGCGAAATCACCGGCCGCCAGAAACCACCGTAGAGATATTCACTTCGCTTCTCGTCACGAAACCGTAACTGAAACCAATCCATAACATCGTCGCCGCCGTTGGTCGCGCCCCACGCGATCGATTGGTTAAAGCCAAGAATCACGCCCGGAGCGCCCGGCAGCGAGATACCGTACACATTTTGTGTTGGCGAGGTGAGTTGCATCTCGTACCAGAGCGCCGGCAGCGTTAGGCTTAAATGAATATCATTTGATAAAATCGGCAGGCCCGTGACCGATTTCTTGCCCGTCACTGCCCAGTTGTTACTTCCATTCGCCGGATGCGGCGTCGGGAGTGGTTGTAAAGATTCGACGCTCGCATCGAAGCGCTCTTTGGGCGGCGTAGGCGCTACTGATCGCTGCACCTGCGGAGTCCCGGGCGGAATGATCGGCTCCGGGACTTTTAAATCGAGCGGAAATAGGTCGTCAAAACCGGCCCGCCCAAGAACGTGCTCGCTCCTTGAAAGCGGAAGTTCGTTACCCGATGCACTTAAATTCCAGGCCATGAATTTCAATAGATAGGCCGCATAGCGCGGCTCCCACTTACGTGGTTTGTGCCCGAGCAATTTGTACTCAAAAGGAAGTGTCGCAGGCGTGAGACGATCAATATACGCATTCACGCCTTCGGCGTAGGCGGTCACTGCGGGTCCGGTGACCGGGTCTTGCAGCATCAGCGGTGCGCTGGCGTCGGCGGCCGCTGGCAAACCCATGCGGGTAAAATAAATGTCGATGTCGATCGTTTTTCGACCCATCACTTCTGAGAGACGCCCGCTCGCGGTTCTCGACATGAATTCCATTTGCCAAAGACGTTCGCTCGCTAAGATGTAGCCTTGCGCGAAGTAAAGATCGTGATCGTTTTGCGCAAAGACGTGCTTCACTTGATCGCGATCGACAACGATTTCGACGGGCCTTTGGAGACCCGGAACTTGCAAAACGCCTTTGCCTTGTTCGAAAAGACCCGGCGTGCGTTTCCATGCCCCCGAGAACGGATTTAAGAGTGAACCGAGTGGCGGAGTGAGGCCAAAGCGTTGCGCCAACAACACCGTCAAAGCGATTGCCATCAACCCGGAGAGCGCAGCCCGTAACCATAGTTTCACGTCAGAGATTTCCCTTCTCTTTTAGCCGTAACACGGCAAACGCCTGAGCTCCAATCGTAGACGAAGTGCACCATCTGAAAGAGTGTGTTCTTGCCTGTGATCCCGCGCCCCGAGACACTAATTCGACTATGCTTCAGTGTCGTTTAAAATTCGCCGTTCTCTGGCTCGTTGTTTTTGCCTCGCTCGTCACCGGGAAGGTCTCGGCCCAAGAAAAAATCACGGCCGGGGCCGCGGCCGAGCTTTACGTGCCTTTTCCGATTGAAAATGCGATCGCCGACGGCGAGCGCACGCGCATTCGCTCGGTCGAATTCACCACTCAGGCGAGCTTTGACACGCTTTCGCCCGCTCTTCGCGGAAAGTTGACGATCGGCGCTGACGACGTCAGCGGCGCACTCGTCTTCAATGTAAGAGAAGGATTCGTTCTCGCCTCAGATTTGATTCCGCAGCTGGACCTACGGGCCGGAAAATTCTTTTTACCGATCGGGATCTTGAATCAAACCCGTCGCTCGGCATGGGCCTTTAGCACAGCACCTTTTGCTTTTGGGCGATTTTTCGATCCGGCCGGAGTCGCCGATACCGGCTTTGAATTCGTCTACCACGTCTCACCGAAGTTTCGCATGACGGCCGGACTGACTAACGGCTACCGGTACGATAGTTCGATTCAAAACGGCGGTACGCGCCCGATGACCCCAACTCACTTCCTCCGTCCCGAGTTTGTTTTCGAACTCGGAAGTTCAAATCTCAAGACAGGCCTGAATTATTTGTCTCGCGTGAGCGACGTCGGCGATTCGCTGCGAGTGAGCGGCATCGATTTAAGGTGGGCGCCTCTCAATGCGAGTTCGACATCATGGGCAGCCCAAGCCGAATATTACGACCGCGCGGTTGCACCGAATTCGCTTCCGCTCAGCGAAGACATTGGCGGCTACGCTTATGTCGAAAAGGGAGTGAGCGAGGCCTTCATTGCGGGCGCACGGATCGATCATTATCAGATCCGCTCGCTGACCGACGCGAACGGAAATTATCGTAACAATTCAATCGTCACGCTGACGCCGATTCTGACCTACCGCGGTCGCGATCACTTGCGATTACAGGGCTCTTACGCCTACCTAAAGGACACGCGCTCAGGCAACGCCGACCGCATCGAGCAACTGATTGAACTGCGCTTGAGCACCGAATTCGGCGATTGTCCAAAAGCTAGAGACCTGTCAGCCGATCCATCATCGCTTTGATGGCTCTCATCTGCAGACCGCTCTTGGTCGCGAAGTTAGAGCCCGTATAGCCCCACCAGTCGTAACAACCCTTGGGATTCATCAAACTTGTTTCGGCCTGCGGGTACAGAACAATGATCCCGCTGCCTTCGGCCCACTCGTTGTAGCCGGCATGAACCGCGAATGTGTCTTTGATCTTATCTGGCGTCTGCAAACAACCGTGGAGTGCCACGTGCACCGGACAATTCGAATGATGAACCGCACACTTTTGAGGAACGTAAACCCAGCCCGTTTGACCCATCATTGCGGCGGCTGATCCGAACTCGGTCTGATCGAAAAGATGGAGTGACGTCGGGTCCGCAACCGTGCGCTGCAGAGTCGCTGCGCGGTCTGAATAAATCACTTTGAGCGTTTCGCCGGCCGTATCGAATCCGCATTTGTTGAAATACGGATCGCCGAAATCATTGCAGGCCCGCCCGAACGAAAGGGTCGGCATCCCGTGCGCAGACTTGATCGACTGCTCTGAGTGGATCTGTGCGGCCGGAACAAAACTTGAATAAAACTCAACGGTCTTTGCATTCATCGGTTCGCGCACCACGTCGTCGACCGGCGAATTAAACACATACACGTGCGCAGAGCCTAAATTCGAGACCGCATCAATTTGTCTGAGCGCTTGGGCCTTTTTAACCGCTGCCACCAACG
>JAYTHQ010000210.1:0-4233 GCA_043732445.1 Bdellovibrionales bacterium
GCAGTTATTACGAAGTAGTGTCGGGGAACAGAATTGTTTGTCGGGGGATGAACTAGTGATTAGAAAGTTTATGAAAACAAAGTCGGCGGCTCGGCCTAAGAGCCAAACAGTGAAACAAAGCAAAGCCGTGACTCTTTTGGGTCTCGGTCTTCTGCTGCTATCCATTCAGCTTTCGGGCGTGGCCGCGCAGGCTCAACAAGGTGTTGATCCAAAAACGCGCGACATGCTGATCGAAAAGTTAACGCAAGTTTACTTGAACTTGGCGCCGAATGATTCGTCGAAGGTGCCGATCACGCTTCGTCTTGCCGATCTGCACGCTGAGCGCGCACGCCTCGACGCCATGAAAGATCTCGAGAGCGGCTGCACAGTCTGTGAAGCGGGCAAAGCAGATCGTAAGAAAGCCCTCAGCTACTACCAAGAAGTGTTGCCAAAAGTCGCGCCTGATTCAATGGGCAAAGTTCTTGCGCAGGTGGGCCATCTTTACGAGATGACGGGCAACGAAAAAGAAGCCGTTGCGACCTACGAAAAAATTCTGAAAGAAAAAAGATCTCCGGAAGCAGCGGCTGAAGCCAACCTTTCGCTCGCCGAAGTTTACTTCAAGCACCGCGATTATCCAAAGGCGCGCGGTTACTACGCCGCTGTTCTTGCAAGTCCTGCAGGCGCAAGCCGTGGCCTCGCGGCCTACCGTGTTGCGTGGTGCGATTTCAATAACGGAAAAACAGACCAGGCTATCGATGGCCTGAAGAAGATTTTAACGACTCCGGAACTCGCCTCTAAGTCAGGCGGCAGTTCGGGCGTCGCGCAAGTCGATCGCCAATTTCAAGAAGAAGTGTCGCGCGATTTGGCGACGTTCATGGCTCGAAAAAACGTCACGATTGGTGATGCGAAATCACTCTATGAGCTTTCGCCAGAGTCGGCCAAGCTTGCGAACGTCAGTTACCTGGCGGCTGAACTCGAGCGCTTAGGTCAGCCGCAGGGCGCGGTCGCCTTGTGGCGCTTCGTTCAGAATAAACAGTCAAAGCCATCGGCTCGCCTCGAGGGCCACGTTCGCCTGGCTCAGCTCGAGATGGAGCAAAAGCAACTCCCAGAAGCCGCGAAAGATTTCCAAGCGGCACTTTCGCTTTGGTCAAACATGGGTGCTTGTAACGACCAAGACTGCGCGGAGTTAAAGGCTCGGATGCGCAAATTCGTAACTGATTGGAACCGCGCCGAGAAAAAGGCGCCTTCGGACTTACTCCTCGAAGCTTATCAAGCGTACTTAAAGGCGTTTCCGACAGAAGCCGACATGACTCTCTGGGCCGGCAAAGTCGCGTCGGACGTAAAACAATATGCAATGGCGGTGACTCTCGATTTAAAATCGGCGCAAATGTCGACAGATCCAAAAGTGATCGAAGCGGCATTGCTGCAGGCGATTGAGTCGGCCGAGCTATCGAAAGACAATAAACTTCTGGCAACAGCCTACGACTCGTACCTCTCGCTCAGCCAAGAGAAGATTAAAGCGCTCGAAGTTCGGTACCAGAAAGCTCACTTAATTTATGACGCCGGTGATTATTCAGCTGCGGCAACGGCGCTTCGAGAAGTGGCGCTCGGTAAAGATGCTGGCGCGACCGAAGTGAAAGCTCAGGCTGCCCAGCTCTCGCTGGATTCACTCGTGCTTTTGAAAGACGACGCGCGGCTGGAGGCCTGGTCTCAAGACTACGCGAGCGCGTTCCCGAAAGAGGCCGACGATTTTAAGGGGATTTCTCGTAAATCGGTTTTGACCCAAGCGGCGGCTGAAGCCGCAAAGGGTGATAGCGCGAGTTTGAATCAGGCCTGGGAAACGCTGAGCCGTTTCGACCTCTCGACGGCGAAAACGCAAGATAAGGCCGCCTATTACAAGAACCGTCTAGTTCTCGCCGAGAAGCTTGGTAAATTCGGCGAAGCGCGTGACGCCGTCGACAACCTTCTCCGCACGCCAGGTCTCTCAGTCGCTGATCAGCAGTACGCGCTTTCGCGTAAAGCATGGCTTGCCGAAATGGTTCTAGATTTCGATACGGCTCTGACGACGACTCAGAAGCTCACGGCCGATGGTCTTCCAAAAGATCAAAAAGCTTTAAAGCTCGCGATGTACGCTGAGCTCGCGTCAAAAGACCCGAAGCCATATTATGCGCAGTTCTTGAAGGAGTCCAAAGACGAAGACAAGACTGTCGCGATTACGGCGCAGCTGGCGCGCGATTCAAAAGATCCGTTGAAAGAGATTGAGAAGAGCAAAGCAACGTTAATGAAGCGGCCTGATGTTCTTGCGGGTCTTTACCTTGAGGCCTTCGCGCGCTCGGGTTCAATTGATCTTGCGAAAAAGGCCATCGCGATTCCTGCGGTCGCGAAAACAGATTCCGGCAAGGCGCTGGCTCGCCAAGTGATGCTCGACGATTACGCCAAACTTCAAAAGCGTATTACGGCTCATCAGTTAGATGCCTCGACGCAAAAGAAAATGGGCGCAACTCTCAAAGCTCGCGTCGCATTGATCGATGAGTCTGAAAAGATGGCCGGTAAGGCCGTCGAGTCAGGTGATTGGACCACCGAGCTGGTGACTCTTGATCTTCTCGGTAAGCAAAGCGAGCGCTTCTACCAAGAAGTCTTGGCGCTTCCGGTGCCTGCCGGTCTCTCCCCGGAAGAAGAATCTGAGTACTTAAGCTTGCTGTCTCAACAGGCCGCCCCGCACCAACTGCGCGCAAATGACGTGGCTAAAAAGGTGAACGAGTTCTGGGATAATAAAGCAGCACTCGCTCAGCTCGGTAGGGCGGTTGAGACCGAGACCGGTGCTCGCCGTACGATCGTCATGAAAGAGATCCAAGTTCTAGATTCTGTCGCGCCAGCGGCAAAAAAATCTGAGCTTGATCAAATGCTGGCGAGCAGAGAGCCGTTGAAAGAGGTTCCAACACTCGCTTCGATCGAAGGCGCTCGCCAAGCAGTTCGCGAAAATCCCTTAAGCCGTTTAAGCCTCGAGGCACTTTTGACGCTCGAGAAAAAGACTGGGCGGAGCACGACGATGGTCGCTTACCTACAGGGGCGTCTTGAGTCGCTCGAAAACGGAACAGCGACGCAGATTCCTTCAGCGCCGGCACCTTCAACCAACAGCGGTACGACATCTAAGAAAGAAGCGGGAAAGAAGTAATGTTTAAATTTATCCTCGGTCTCTCGCTCTTGGTTCTGACTCTCAGTTTCGCGGCTGCGGTTTCGGCTGCTGACGAAGCGTCTGAATCGGCGGGAGCCTCGAAAAAGAAAACCACTGACGTGAGCTTCGAAGATGTTCTCGTCAACGGTAAGTACCATTTCTCTGATGAAGCCGTAACGACCGTCGAGAACGACAAAGTCCTGGATGCGTTGTTGGGCGTAAGAACTGATTTTAAAGATCGCTTAAAAAAATCGGCAGCTCGTCACTGAGCTGCCAAAATTGTGAACGTTAACAGGAGTCCGTTATGAAACTCGTGCTTGAGAATAAAGATGGCAAAGCGGTGCGCACCTTCATGGTGAGTGGCGATTCGGCCGTGGTGATTTCTCGCAAAGACACTCGTCGCGTTGAGATCCACGCGGATTTGGCTTCGCTCAACGCGAGCCGAGTCAAGTACGAGACGATCGCGAAAATCAGCCGCCAAGAGCTCGAAAAAACTCCGGCGATGATCGGTTCGACGGGTCGTTTGCGTCTGGTGAGCGTGGTTGGCGAAGTGGTTCGCAACCAAGCTGCTAAAGAAGACGAAGGTTCCCAAGGTTGGATCAAATCTTTAGCTGCAGTCATGGCGATTTTCTTGCTCGTCTTTGTTTTGATGAAAACCGTTAAAATGGACGCTGCCAAAGTGGCCGAAGAGCAAAAACAAACGATCGTCCAGATCGTCAAGCGCATCCCGCCTCAGCCTAAAGTTGAAGCGCGTCCGACTGAGCAAAAGCAAGCGGTCGCCAAAGAGAAAGTCGTAAAAACTCAGCCAACTAAAACAGCGAGCGTCAAACGTCTCGGCGCTCTTGCGGTTTTTGGATCGATGTCTCGCGGTAAGCAAAAAGGCGGCATCAATCTTGGTGCAGTGAATACGTCGGCGGGCCCGGGGCTCGGCGGCAAACAAGGTTCGGGCGGCATGCAAACAACGCTTTACGGAAAAGGCCTCGTGGCCGCACCGCTTGGCGCCGGTTCAAATATGCAAGGCGGCGGCGGCTACGGAACAAAAGGTAAAGGCGGCGGACAAGCCGGTTACGGTAAGCTGA
>JAYTHQ010000211.1:0-4217 GCA_043732445.1 Bdellovibrionales bacterium
TGCTCAGATTCTTGCAAAGACGCGAGCCGACGCACGTACAAAATTTCGAACTTCAGCAAACCGACCGCATGGTCAAAAGACTTAGACTCTTTGCGGGCAGCTCTTCAAAAAGGCCCCCTCGTTACGACTCTGATGGTTTTCGAAGATTTTATGTCGTACTCAAGCGGCGTTTACAAACACACGACCGGTAAATTTTTAGGCGGCCACGCGATTTCGATCGTTGGTTATGACGACACGACTCAATCTTTCATTATCCGTAACAGCTGGGGACCTGAGTGGGGCGAAAAAGGTTTCGGTCATGTTTCGTATACAGATCTTTCAGGTGTTGGTAGCCAAACTTGGCAGTTCGAGATTCCCGCGGCGACAGGCTCGGTCTTTATCCAATCGCCACACGACTACACCTACGCATCAAACACGTTAGCGTTGAAAACTCAGTCGACGATTGCGAAAACCGACTCGCTCTCGGTCACGATCTTCGATGATCAAGGCAAAGCGCTTCAGAACATCACGTGCGCGACCAACTGCGATCAAAGCTTAAATATCAGCGGTTTGGCCGATGGTCGCTACACCATCCAAACCAGCGCGATGGATTCTGTCGGTCACGCGCTCGGCTCATCGCCTATCCAAGGCTTCGTTATTGCCAACACGCAGCCGCAGATCACTCTCTCGTCCGCGGGCAAAGGTTTCGATATGAAATCACCGCTAAAAGACCGCGTTGAGTTCGAGCTCACCTCGACGTCGACATCGGTTCCTTTAAGCTCGATCGAATTTCACCGCAAAGATTCATCAGGCGTCGAGGTCGTGAAAACAGCGACGATCGTGATCCCTCAGATGTCGATGGGCTGGAGAACGAATCTCGTTCCCAACGGCCAATACGAAATCTGGTTTGTCGGTCACTTGAAGACGAATCAGTTCGATACCGTTGCTGAGACCCCACACCAGCTGGTCCAAACTCAGAACTAATTTCTAGGGTAGGGCCTATCCGGATGGATACGCCCTACCTTTTCGGCTCTTTTCTAGCCAATCCCCCCATCTGCCTGATACGACCTGCCCATGATTGGAATCGTAGGCACTTTTCTCGCGCTCTTTGGTTTGATGTACCTCGCATACCGCGGGATCAACGTTTTACTTTTAGCCCCGATTGCGGCCCTCGTTGCCTGTCTTTTTCACCCCGGTACGCCACTTCTCGCTTCGTATACGCAAGTCTTCATGCCCGCGCTCGGGAACTACTTACTTCAGTACTTTCCGATTTTTATTTTGGGCGCGATCTTCGGCAAAATTATGAATGACTCCGGTGCCGCCTACAGCATCGCGAATTTCATTACGAAACGCCTTGGCCCTCACTACGCTATCGTCGCGGTCGTTCTCACCTGCACATTTCTCACCTACGGCGGCGTCTCGCTTTTCGTGGTGGCGTTTACGATCTTCCCGATTGCGCAAAGTCTGTTTCAACAGGGCGGAGTCCCGCGCCGCTTGATTCCGGCTTCGATCGCGCTCGGCTCGTTCACGCTCACCATGACCGCGCTGCCCGGAACCCCGGCGATTCAAAACGCGATTCCCATGCCCGTCTTCGGAACGACTGCTTTTGCAGCCCCACTTCTAGGTCTCATTGCCTCGGCCGTTATGTTGGGGTTTGGTCTTTTCTGGCTCTTGTCGCGCGCCAAAAAGGCGAAAGTCCACGGCGAGGGCTTCTCGGCGAGTGACGATGAAGCTTTTGTTTTTTTAGCCCCCGACTCTTACCCCTCGGTTTTAGCCGCGATTCTTCCGCTCTTGATGGTTCTTGTTTTGAATTACATTTTCTCGAACCTCGTCATCCCGAAAATGGAGACGGCGTATCTCTCAGAAGCGAAGTTTGGCGGAACAAGTCTCCAAAAAGTTTTGGGCCTCTGGTCCTTGATTCTCGCTTTAAGCGTCGCGATCGTCACCGCGCTCACCCTCTTCTGGAAACATTTTAAAAATCTCAAGCGTTCGGTTAACGAAGGCACCCTTGGTTCGATGCTGCCGATTTTTAACACCGCTTCTGAAGTGGGCTTCGGCGCGGTGATCGCATCCCTCGCTTCTTTTGAGTTGATCAAACAAGCCTTGCTTCAACTGTTCCCACAAAATCCGCTCATTGCTCTCTCTGTGAGCGTCAATGCGCTCGCTGCCATCACGGGTTCGGCGAGCGGCGGCTTGAGCATCGCGCTCTCGGCGCTTGGACAAACGTTTGTTGAGCGCGGTCATGCGGCCGGTATTTCTATGGAGACCATGCACCGAATCGCTGCGATTTCGTGTAGCGGACTCGATGCGCTCCCGCACAACGGCGCAGTTATTACGTTACTCACGATCTGCGGACTCACCCATAAAAAATCATACGGCGATATTTTTATGGTCTGCGCTGTTGGCACTTTGGCTGCCAACATTTTGGTCGTGACCATTGCCTCTATCGTTCCAGGATTTTAATGAAAACCGAAACTTTCGCTGACTTCGATCTTTTGTCTTCACTTCAAAAAACACTCAAAGAGAAGGGCCTCAAAACCCCGACCGAGATTCAGTCGAAAATTATTCCGCTCATGCTAGCAGGCGAATCTGTCGTCGGAATCGCCGAAACCGGTAGCGGCAAAACGCTCGCCTATGGCTTGCCACTCTTGCATGCAATCAAAACTCTCGAGCACGAAGGCGATCACGTAACCGAAGCCGGCACTCCCCGCGCGGTCGTCATGGTGCCAACGCGAGATCTCGGGGAACAGATCGCCAAGGTTTTTAAAACCTTAACGCATGACACACGCGTCAGGGTTCGACCGGCCCTTGGCGGCATGCCGCTTGAGCAAGCCAGGCGAAACGTGGCCTCTGAATTTGAAATCTTACTCGCGACACCGGGCCGCCTCGTTCAACTTTTAAAAGCGAAGCTCATCGACTTAAGTGAAGTGAAGCTGCTGATTTTTGACGAGGCCGACCAAATGATGGACGACGGCTTCTTGCCAGATTCAGAAATGATCGCGGAAGCCTGCCCCGAAGAAATTCAACTCGGACTTTTCTCGGCGACAGAGTCCGAACCCGTTCGCAAGATGATGGAAACGATTTTTAAGAAAGCAAACGTCATCAGAACTGCCGGAAGCGGCAAAGTCGTTAAAACGCTCGTCACTAAAAATCTGAAAGTGATCGAAGGCAAACGGTGGCCACTTCTCGAGAAACTTCTCGACGAAAAAGTTGACGGCGGTACGATGCTTTTCACAAACACGCGTGAACAGTGCGACGCTCTCGCCAAACTCTTGGCCGATAACGATTACCCGTGCGGGGTTTACCGCGGCGACATGGATAAAGTCATCAGGCGCAAAACAATTCAGAAATTTCGCGATGGCCAAATTCAATTCTTAGTTTCGACCGATCTCGGTGGCCGTGGACTCGATATCGAGAACGTTGCCCGCGTCATCAATTATCATTTGCCAAAAGAATTCGAAAATTACCTTCACCGCGCGGGTCGAACAGCCCGAGCGGGCCGCACCGGTCTCGTTTTTAACTTAATTACCGAGCGTGACGAAAAACTTATGGAAAAGGTCCGCGGACTGGGTGGTTCATCGGATTTTCCTCATCGCCCGCCGCCCACGAAACGCGCTTCACCTGGTAATAGGCCAAGAACGAGTCGTCGTTAATCGCGGCGCGGATTTCGCGGATCATCTGGTGGTAGAAGAAAAAGTTGTGCTGACTCATCAGCTTCCAGCCAAGATATTCATCGGCTTTGATTAAGTGATGAAGGTACGCGCGCGAATAATCTCGGCACGTATCGCAAACGCAGTTCGCGTCGAGCGGCGCCTCTGACATTTTATAAACGCCGCGGTAGATATGCACTTTGCCTAACGACGTAAACGCCGTTCCGCGCTTCGCTAGATTCGACGGAATAATGCAGTCGAACATATCGACCCCACGGTAAACCGCCTCGAGAATATCGAGAGGCGTTCCGACACCCATCAGATAACGAGGCTTCGCTTTCGGCAAAAGTGACGCCGTTAACTCGCAAAAATCTTCGCGCTGCGATTTCGTTTCACCCACCGCCAGACCGCCAATAGCAAAGCCATCGAAATCCATCGAGCACAGAGCGTCGGCACTGGCGCGGCGGAGATCTTCGTAGCAAGCGCCCTGGACGATGCCGAACAATTTCTGCCCCTCATTCGTTCGCGCGGCCAAAGAACGCGCGGCCCAACGGTGGGTCAGGTGCATCGCTTTTTCGGCAACTTTGT
>JAYTHQ010000212.1:0-4216 GCA_043732445.1 Bdellovibrionales bacterium
TAGCCACAATAGTTATGAACTTTCAGATTCACGCCCGTCGAGTTGAACGAGGGGTCTGTCGGCCGAAAACTAAAGAGAGAAAGACCGAGAAACAGGCTCGTTGCGAGCCATGCTATGCCAACGACATCACGCTGAAACTTCTTGAAGAATACGCTCATCCTAAAAGTCTAAAAGATGGTGAAAAACAATCCTAGTCCGGGCCTCATGAAGAGGGCGCAACCTTGACTTAGGTGCGGCATCTCCCTAGGTTCACTGGCTCCGTCATGATAAAAATCAATGAGATCTTCTTCAGTATTCAAGGTGAGTCGTCATATGCCGGCTTTCCCACGGTTTTTGTGCGTACGACGGGTTGCAATCTCCGTTGTACGTATTGTGATACCGCCTACGCTTATTACTCGGGCCAAGTGATGTCTCGCGAAGACATCATTAAAGACGTTCAGAAATACGCAACCAAATATGTGTGCGTCACCGGCGGCGAACCCCTCTTCCAAAAAGAAGTTTTCGAGTTGTTGAAAGATCTTTGCGATCTCGATTACCGCGTGTCTTTAGAAACAAGCGGCTCAATCGATTGCAAAGCGGTTGACGAGAGAGTTAAAAAAATTATCGACGTTAAAACGCCCGACAGCGGCGAACCGGCATCTTTTCTCGAAGAGAATTTACAGTTTGCAGATGTCAACACCGAATTTAAATTCGTTATCTGCTCGGAGGAGGATTTTAATTGGGCCGAGAATTTTTCTCGTACCAAGAATCTTTTTTCGAAGACCAACGTTTTATACAGTCCGGCATTCAAAAGAGTTGATGAAAATTGGCTTGCCACAAAAATTCTTTCGGAAAGTTCAAGTGCACGGTTGCAATTACAACTTCATAAGTATATCTGGTCACCCCACAGCCGAGGCGTTTAAGAAATAATCGAAAAGTGTTTTGGACTGTGAATTGACTTGTACTTGACGACCGACCGATGACTCAGTTTGACAAACTCTTTTACCTCACGAATTGGACACATGAACCCAACAACTTTTAGCGAGAACAGTGTGAGTGGAATGACCGGCATGACCCCAAGCCTTAACCACTCAGATAATCTTTTTGTTGCGAATCTCCAAAGCGTCAGCCTTGAAAAGCTCGTGAAGAGCAAACTTGAAGTTCTCTTTCAACAACAGAAAGAAGCCCAAGTTGAACTCAGCGGTCTCTACAATATCGTTCTCGAACAGGTTGAAAAACCGTTGATCGAGCTTGCGCTGCTCTCGCACAACGGCAATCAGGTCCGTACGGCGCAGATGCTCGGGATCAACCGCAACACGCTCAAGAAAAAAATCGACAATTACAAAATCCGCGTTCGCCGCTCGAACTAATCGTTCGCTCGGGCTTAAGGGCGATGGCTTTTAATTCTTTTTGATTACCAAAATTTGACATCAGCGGGTCACCACGCTTCGCCCTTCCAGACGAGGCCCGCCATTTTCTTTACGCGCGCTTGGCTTTGACTCCCGTCACCGGGAGTCGGCTTCCAGGCCCTAGTTTCAGGTTTTTCTCTTGAGCGTTTTGCTTGCGTTTTCAGCAGGCCCGCGGCGAGAATAAGACCTCTCGAAGGATGTGGAAATGGCGATTCGAATTCCACCGCATAATCTTGAAGCTGAACAATCGATCCTTGGCGGGTTGATGGTCGACCCGCTCGCTTATGATGAGGCGGCCGGGATCATCACCGAGAACGACTTTTATAAAGTCGCACACCGAAAGATCTACGCGGCCATCACAGAGCTTGCGGCTAAGAGCCAGCCGATCGACATCATCACGGTTTCGAATCATCTGACTGACCGTAAAGAACTCGAAGCTATCGGCGGCCCGGCCTATCTCGCCGAAGTCATGAATTCAACACCCTCGGCTGCCCATATCGGGACCTACTGTAAAATCGTTCACGAAAAGTCGCTGATGCGCATGCTCATTCACATGAGTGGCGAGATGGTGGAAAAGGCCTACGACGAGTCTTACGAGTCGGTTGAAAGCTTTCTCGATGAAGTCGAAGGCAAGATTTTCTCGATTACCGAAGAGAAGAAAACCCAAGGCTTGGTCGGGGCGGCCGAACTCATTAAAGATTCGATGAATCGTCTCACCGAGCTCTTTGAAAACAAAAAAGAGTACACCGGAATTCCTTCTGGCTTTAAAGTGCTCGATAAAATGACCTCTGGCTTTCAGCCGGGGGAAATCACGATTATCGCGGCTCGCCCGTCGATGGGGAAAACCGCATTTTCTTTGAACATCGCTCAGCACATCATTCTTCGCGAGAAAAAGAGCTTGGCTTACTTCTCCGTCGAGATGGGTAAAGAGCAGCTCATGATGCGAATGTTAGCGTCAGAGGCGCGCGTTAATCTCTCTGATCTTCGAATCGGTAACCTCACCGACAACGCATGGCCACGTTTGATCGACAAGGCCTCTAAAATGGCCGAGGCGCGATTATTTATCGACGACACCTCTGGTATTAGCCCCTTCGAAATTCGCGCTAAGTGCCGCCGCCTAAAGGCTCAGCATGGCCTTGATATCATCATGATCGACTACCTGCAGTTAATGGACTTGAAGCAAAAGGTCGAAAGCCGAGAGCGCGCTGTCTCAGAAATTTCCAAAACGTTAAAAGCGATCGCCAAAGAATTGAAAATCCCGGTCGTGGCACTTGCACAGTTGAACCGCGGCGTTGAAGGCCGAGCCGAGAAAAAGCCAATGCTTTCTGATTTACGTGAATCGGGTTCGATCGAGCAAGATGCCGACGTCATCATGATGCTTTACCGTGAAGACTATTACGAGCGCGACAACGCCGACGCCAAGGGCCGCTCTGAGGTCATCATTGCCAAACAGCGAAATGGCCCTACGGGCACGGTCCATCTTCGCTGGGAAGCGCACATCGGTCGCTTCGTCGATCTCGATGAGGGCGGCGGCCACCCGCTTCCACCACCTGCGCAGCCAATTCAAATGAGACCGCGCGGGACTAACTCTCCTTATCCATAAGTCCAGTTCCAGAGTGGAACTCTTGTGAACACATGAACCTCTTGGTTTGATGATTGAGTCTTCAAGACGAAGACTTGAGCGCCAACGAGCGCTCTCAGACGCCAATTAAAACCAGGAAGGTTTTAAAAATGAGTACCGGCACGAAACTGATCTCAGAGATCGCTTCAAACACTGGTTTGCCTGAAGATCTCATGACGGCCGAACTGAAAACCCTCATTCACAGGGCGGGGCTCGATGCGAATATCGTCTCGCTCGATGAACTTCGCCGAGTTCTCGCGGAGTACGCCCAAGAAATTCTGCTGTCAGCGAAGGAAGCCGCCGAGCAAGAAGAACTCAGGCCCGCCTCGGGCGACTAAGAGCTAAGACGCGTTGGCTGTAAAATAAAAGCCAGCTCCTTTGTGCGGAAGCTGGCTTCATTAATCGTTGAACAAAATCCGAACGAACACTTGCGCTACTGAGTCTTCGGGCAGAGCCCGAAGTTAACGCATTAGATCCGCTCGACGCTAATCGCGAGTTCGGCTTCTGCCCCGTCGCCCAATTTAATTGTCGCTTTGTGCTGCCCGAGCATCTTGATCGGTTCGTCGATATGAATATCACGACGATCGATCGAGTAACCCATCTTCTCGAGCTCGTTCGAAAGATCGTTGTTCGTGACTGTACCGAAGAGTTTGTCGTTTTCGCCCGCTGACGATTTTACGACAACGTTAAGACCTTGGATTTTTTTGATGAGCTCTTGGCGCTCGGCGATCGCCTTTTTCTTTTTCGCTTCGGCAATCTTTTTGATGTGAGCAAACTCCTTCACTTTCGTTTCTGTCGCCGTAAGCGCCATTTGACGAGGAAAAAGGAAGTTGCGCGCGTAACCAGTCTTTACGTTCACGAGATCGCCGACCTTACCGAGGTTCTTCACGTCTTTTTGTAAAAGGACTTTCATATCTTCTCCCTAACTTTAAATTTAAAAATCAAAAACTGTTTTTAGTCGGTTCTGGACGCGGCTTAAAACGAGATCGAAAGTCGATCCAGAAGTCAGCAAAACCCACAAACGCGACTGCATAAAATTGAATAATCATCATCACGACCCAAATCGTTTGCCAAAAAGGTCCGACCTTGAAAACCCGGAACCCTTGAGCGACAACCGCGACTCCTTGAAAGAAGAAGAGTGCAACCATCGTATAGAAAACGTTGAGCCCGATCGTTTCGGCTAAAACATTTCCGTGCTTGTAATACG
>JAYTHQ010000213.1:0-4206 GCA_043732445.1 Bdellovibrionales bacterium
GTTTCGACGAAGCCGATATGCGGCAAGCACCAAACGATCAACTGCGCGCGCGACTTTACGGCCATCTTCTTATAGATGTTCGTAAGGTGGAACTTGACAGTTTTTTCTGTGACGAACAGCTGGTTCGCTACTTCTTTGTTGCTAAGTCCTTTTGAGACCAGTTCTGCAACTTCAGCTTCACGATTCGACAAACCTTTTTGAATCAAGACATCTCTGAGCATCCTTGCTCCTCCCGCTAAATTAGGACTTTGTTATAGGTACTGCTTCTTTGAGGCCAGCTACTCGTCACAGGTCCATGTGATTTTGTTGCTGACCTGTCTTAAAGTCTGACGGACCTTTTTCGAATTCGCAACCCCCCTCGCTTAAAGTTTTTAGAAAACGACAAAAACTGGACGGGCGAACAGCTAGTCGACTTCGGCTTTTTCGATCGATTTTTAGCGACCATGGTCTAAGAAACTATTCTTACATCGAGTTAGAAAAGGGCCTTAAGTGCAGGAAACACCTTCGAGAACGCTGTGGACATCTCGACGCTCCAGAGTGCTTGGTCGATGCCGCCATACCACCCATCATAAAGTATTATGGTGCGTTTTGAGGCCGATCTTTCGCCTAAGTGTGCGCATCATTTTTACGTACTCGACCAAGTTTTGACTGTTTCTACAGATTCAAACGGCAAGAAAATGAAGCCGCTCGACGAGCTTTTCGGCGCTGGTGCCAGCGAGAGGCTTAATTCCGAAGACATCGTCAATCTGTCGGCCCCAGGTGTGAACGCGTGCCCACAGAATCTCGGCCCCTTCATTGAAAAGCGCAGTCGCCGCCTGAAGCAAAGCGCCCGCTTGGTCTTTTCCGCGGAAACTAATCACCCATTCGTCGTTGGTTTCGGAGTTGAGCGAGATGACATCAAACTGAACCTGTTTTTTCGGGCCCAACGGTGGTTTAGCGAGAGCAAGATGAAGGAGTTTGGCGACCACGGCGGGCGTCTTGTCGGTTTTCACTTCAAACCAGTCGTAAACACCAGTTTCGGGAAACGTGTGAACCGAGGCATGGCGGATTCCGAGACCGGCCTGACTTAAGGCGCCGACGTAGTGGGCGAAGAGACCGGCACGGTCGGTGGCGGAGTGAAAGCGAATCCACGTCTGCCCGTTTCTGAGTCTTACGATCTTTGGCAAAAGATCGACCGCGGCACCTTTCAAATCATCGATCGCCGCAAAGAGATCATCGGCCAGCTTTTGCGGCGTCAGCATCGAAACGAGAAAGCTGTCGAGCCGCTCAACCCAATCGGATTCACCCATCAATCGAGCAAAAGCGATCGCGTTGCTTGATTCAGGATTTTCGAGGTTGATAACGACCTCTGAAAGAAGTCGCTCCTTCCACGGTGTCCAGGCATCGGGGTTGGTTGCGCGGATATCGACGATGGTAAACGCCGCCAGTAATGGGATTCGTCTTTTTTCGACACCCTTCGATGCCAGCTTGGCCCACGTTTTTGGCGAGGCCGGATTCTCTTTAAAAGCGGCCGACGATAAGATCAGGTGCTCTTCGACGATCCACGCGACCTCGCAAATGAAGGCATCGGATTTACCAAATGCTTTGAGATCCTGTTGCGCGATCGTGACGCCTTCGATCGAATGATCGCCGTCGCGGCCCTTCGCAATGTCGTGGTAGAGGCATGCAAAACTCAAAATTTCCCATTCGGTTTTCGAGAGGTCTTTAATTTGCGTTGCGAGCTGACCCGCTAACTTTGGATTTTTTCGAAGTCGCCCCAGCTCTCTGAGCGCTTGCAGGATGTGCGCGTCGACCGAAAACCGGTGGTATTGATCGTGCTGGACGTGCCCCACGATGCGGCGAAATTCCGGAACGCAGTGATCAATTAATCGCGAGCGAAAAAGCGCATTGAGCGGCCCTTCCGGCTGGACCGGATCGATAAAGCCGGTGAGTTCCCGCCCGCAGAGCTGGCTGAGTGCCGTCAACGCCGTCTTGGGTTTCGATTTCTGCGCAGCAAAAATACGATCAGCCGCCAACCGAACGCGGTTTTGCATCAGAACTGAGGAGTCGTCTTGCAACGCTTTAAAGAGATCTTTGGGGGATTCGAGTTTTGCCGATTGAAGCTTCGAGAGACGCGGCGAAGAGGCCGCCACTTGTTCGAAAGCCCAATCTGAATAAAAGCTAACCCGCGCAAAGCCCTTCTGGATCTCTTTCATAAAATCGCGCGGCGTTTGAAAGCCGAGCCATTTCGAAAGCGGCGCCTGCTCGGGCGCCGTCAGCAAATCGCCGGCGCCTTGACTGAGATGTAGCTTCTGCCGAACCAGCAAAAAAAACTTTTTATAGAAATCGAGAACCGCGAACGCATGCTTGTCGTCTTCAGCCTCGAATCGCTCGGGAAAAAGAATTTTAAGCGCCAACGCTTGTTCAAGATCACGCAGCCCGCCCGAGCCGTACTTTAGATTCGGTTCCAGATAACTCGTAATCGAATCGTACCGCTCAGTTCGCGCGTTACGCTCTTTAACCATGGCTTTCGCGATGGCTCTTCGCGTTTTTCTCCAGTTCGCGTGGATTTTGGATTTTTGCTCATTCAGTTTTGCTGCCACATCTGGCGCTAAAGGAAGCGCGCTGATCAGCGCGAGAACATCGAAGGGCTCAACGCCGATGGTCCAGTCATTCAGATCCTCGGGCATGCGGTAGCGGAGCTTCAAACCTTGTTTCGCAAAATCCGTCGTTAGTTTTAAAACATCGTCCTCGTTACCGACGAACAAAAGATCGACATCGGATTTTGGCGAGAGTTCGTTTCGTGACCAGCTACCGAGCGCGATCGCTCCAGCACCGGTCCAGCTTTCGTGGGCCTTTAGACGTTTTAGCAGTTCATCGGCGAGCCACTTAGAAAAGTCGTTGGATCGGAGCCTGATCGCGTCGCGCTCATCGCCGCTGATCAAGAAACCTGGCGGCTTCAACTTCTCAGCAGCGCAAACGAGAGCGTCGTCTTTTAAGAAAGACTTTGTTGCCATCGAGCGATCTGATTTAAGGCGTCAAGCGGCGTCAGCTTGGAGACATCAAGAGTTTTGAGTTCGGTCGCCAATGCAGAGTCCAGGCCAGGAAACACGTGGTCCGTTTCGGTTTGAGTGATTGAGACACGATCTTCGAGCAGCGCCATTAAGGACATTTGGTTAGTGTCGATGGTTTTTTTGGATTCGAGCTTTTTGAGAATTGAAGCAGCTCGTTTAGTGACGGAGGCTGGCAAGCCGGCGAGTTGTCCGACGTGAATGCCGTAGGATTTGTTCGCTGGGCCTTTGACGAGCTGGTGAAGGAACCGAATTTCGGGGCCTTTCAAAGTCTGTTGTTCATGGATGCTCATGTGCGCGTTCACGACTTCTGGGTGAAGCGACGAAAGCTCGGTCAACTCATGATAGTGAGTTGCAAAAAGCGTCATGCATTTTTTGGCGTCGATGAGATATTCCAGAATCGCTTGCGCCAAACTCATCCCGTCGTACGTGCTCGTTCCCCGCCCGACCTCGTCGAGAATCAAAAGAGATTTTTCTGTAGCGAGATCCAGCATCTCGGCTGTTTCCTTCATCTCAACCATGAAGGTCGAAAGACCTTCCGAAAGAAAATCGCTCGCGCCGATTCGAGTGAAAATCCGGTCATAAACCGGAAGTTCTGAATTCTTGCCCGCGGGAACAAAACAGCCGCACTGCGCGAGAATACTCGCGACCGCAACCTGCCTCATCAGCGTACTCTTGCCGGCCATGTTTGGGCCCGTCAAAAGAAGGCACTGACGATTTGCTAGAGTAATATCGTTAGCGACAAACGGCAGGCTCAAGCTTTGTTCAATCACCGGGTGGCGGCTCGCGTGCAGAGCCAACGAACGGCTCGCGCTCAGTCGGGGGCGAGAATAGTTTTGCTCGGTCGCCAGATGCGCAAAACTGGTGATTACGTCGATCTCGGCCCACGCATTCGCGAGCTTCAGAAGTGAACGCGCTTCTTTCAGCGAGCTCGCGATGAGCGTTGAAAAGATTGAGAGTTCTAACTCGAGGCGCTTTGATTGAGCCGAGAGAACTTTGGTTTCGAGTTCCGCGAGTTCTTTTGTCAGGTAGCGCTCGGCATTTGCGAGCGTTTGTTTGCGATCGTAGCGATCGGTCGGAACTTTGTCTTTATGCGTGTTGGTGATCTCGATGTAATAACCGAACACGTTGTTAAAGCGGACCTTGAGCGACGAAA
>JAYTHQ010000214.1:0-1158 GCA_043732445.1 Bdellovibrionales bacterium
GCCTTTCAGGCTCGCCGTTTATTTAGATTTTTAACACATCACAAAGCGGCTCGGTCAGCCCGAGTGGTCTTGACCGTTTTACGTTCGCTCTTTGCGAAAGAGCGTTTGCCGGCGCGGGTGATCGCATGATTGCCATCTCGGTTGTGATTCCGACCTTTCGCCACCAAAAGACTTTACGTGAACTCTTGGGCTCGCTGAAAAGACAGGCGTGCGATGTCGCGTTTGAAGTGATAGTTATCGCCAACTTGCCTGAGGTTGGTCTTAAGAAAATCGTTGAGTCGTACGGACCGCGCTTTCGGTTTCATGAAACTGGCCGCGTCGGCGCAAACATTGCCCGCAACAAAGGCTTCGATCTCGCGCGTGGAAAAACCGTGCTTTTTCTCGACGACGATACCTATTTAAACGATCGCGATTTCGTACAGAAGCACGCTCAGTTGCACGCTCGATATCCGCAAGCCATAGCGATCGGCGGACCGTTCACGCCAAAGGCCGGAATGACGCCAGTTGAATCAGCGTATCACTGGATTCTCGATCATCAACTTGCGTCGGCGCGCCTTGAGCGCGATGAAGCGCGCACGTTATCGGCGTCGAATGTGTCCATGAAGCGAGAGCTTCTCGAAAACCGCCACCGCTTCGATGACCGCGTCAAGTTTGGCGCTAGCGAAGAAAGTTTTTTTTCGAAATTGCGCGGAGAACAAAATCTTCTTTTAAGTTTCAACTCGATTTCTGTCGAACATCGAGCGCGTCTCAATCTGTGGTCGCTTATGCGTAAAGGGTTTTATCAAGGCTACGGACAACAGCTTGTAGCTAGCGACGCGAGCTCGACTCTTGAGCGACCGCACTGGAATTCGAGCCGGCCGCTGGACGAAACTTTTCGTGCAGCCCACGTGCAACAAACACCGACGTTTCGAATCGCGGTCAGGCTTTATAAAAAAGCCCACGCGTACGGAAAGAAACAAGCTCTTCGAGACTCGGTCCCGCTCATCGCAACAACGGCTATTAAGCACACGGCGCGCCCTCGTGCTGATTTTTCTTTTGCCACATTTATCTCATTATTGATTTCGGAGCGGCGCGGTCGGCGTCTGGCCGCCGCTTTTCTCAGCGCCGTTACTTCGCTTCGAGCTGCGGATTTACTAGCAGTAACAGCTTCGACGCAAG
>JAYTHQ010000215.1:0-13103 GCA_043732445.1 Bdellovibrionales bacterium
CCGCCACGCTCGTTGATGCGCAAAAACTCGGTCAACACCGCTTCTTCGACAAGTTCGGTCAGTTCTTCGTGAAAGAACGAGCCTTGCATCGGATTTTCGTTCTTAGCTTCGCCAAATTCTTTATTGATGATCATCTGAATCGCCATCGCCCGTCGAACGCTCTCTTCGGTCGGTGTTGTGATGGCTTCATCGTAAGCGTTGGTGTGGAGCGAGTTGCAATTATCGTAGATCGCGATCAGCGCCTGAAGCGTGGTTCGGATATCGTTGAAATCAATTTCTTGAGCGTGAAGTGAACGGCCGCTCGTCTGAATGTGGTACTTGAGCTTTTGCGACCGCTCATTGCCTTTGTAGAGATCGCGCACCGCGATCGCCCAAATACGGCGCGCGACCCGTCCGATGACCGAGTACTCGGCATCAAGGCCGTTTGAGAAAAAAAACGAGAGGTTCGGCGCGAACTCATCGATCTTTAAGCCCCGAGCTAAATAATATTCGACGTACGTGAACGCGTTCGAAAGCGTAAACGCCAACTGCGAGATCGGATTCGCCCCCGCTTCGGCGATGTGATAACCCGAGATTGAAACCGAATAGAAATTTTGAACGCGGTGACGAACGAAGTACTCTTGGATATCGCCCATCATCTTGAGCGCAAAATCGATCGAAAAAATGCACGTGTTCTGACCCTGATCTTCTTTTAAGATGTCGGCTTGAACAGTCCCGCGCACCGTCTGTAGAGTCTCTTCTTTGATCTTCGCTGCTTCGGCGCCCGTGACTTTACGCCCGAGCTTTGCTTCATGCTTCTCGGTCACCTGATCGATCGCGGTATTCATGAAGAAGGCGAGAATAATGGGCGCTGGCCCATTGATCGTCATGGAGACCGAGGTGTTTGGAGCCGTCAGGTCAAAGCCCGCGTAGAGCTCTCGCATGTCCTGGAGCGTGCAAATCGAAACGCCGGACTCTCCGACCTTCCCGAAGATATCGGGCCGCTCATCGGGATCTTGCCCGTACAAGGTCACGGAATCAAAAGCTGTCGACAGACGTTTTGCGGGCTGCCCCTTCGACAAATAATGAAAACGCGTGTTGGTTCGCGCAGGTCCGCCTTCACCGGCAAACATCCGGATCGGATCTTCGCCCTCACGCTTCAGCGGAAAAACGCCGGCGGTGTACGGGAATTCGCCCGGAACATTCTCGTGACGCAAGAACGTCAGGCGATCTCCCCAGTCTTTGAGTCTCGGGGTAGCGACGCGGCGAATTTTTGTGCCCGACAACGATTTACGAACAAGGGGCTGGCGGATTTGTTTGCCGCGCACCTCGTAGACATACTCGTCGCCCGCATAGGACTCGATGAGTTTCTGCCACGACATCAACGCCTGAAAATTTTCAGCGCCAAGCTGGGATTTAAGACGAGCGAACACGGCGTCCGAATCTTTCACTAAGGCTGTCGTCGTGGGATCGGCGCGCAACGATTCAATCGATCCTAAAAGACTCGCTGCTTGCGAAAGCTCGTGTGTCGCTTTTTTGTAGCCACGAACCGTGGCCGTAATTTCCGCGAGATAGTTTTGCCGTTCGGGCGGAACGATAGTTTTTCGCGTCACACCTTTGATTGCTCGCCGGTACTCGTCTTTCAATTTCCAGAAGTCGCCGCGCTCAGGTTGCTTGGCGGCCAAAATATCGCTAAGCCCGAAGAAAAGCTTGTTTACGCCCTCGTCGTTGAACTGCGCCGCCTGCGTGAGATAAACCGGCAACGTTTCGTCGTCGCCGACTTGAAACTGTTTACGCGAGCGGCGATATTGTTTCCGAACATCGCGAAGGGCATCAAGCGAGCCTCGGCGATCGGCTTTGTTGATCGCGATTAGATCGGCGTAATCAATCATATCGATCTTCTCAAGCTGCGACTGCGCACCAAATTCAGAGGTCATCACATAAAGCGAAAGATCGCTCACTTCGGTAATCGCGTTTTGGGCCTGACCAATGCCACTCGTTTCGGCGATTAAGAGATCGAAGTCGAGTGTCTTCATGAAATCGAGCATTTTTGGTAACGAGGCCGCGATTTCAGATCCCGAACCCCGCGAGGCCACTGAGCGCATGAATGCGCCAGTCCGAGACAGTGAGTTCATCCGGATGCGGTCACCGAGGAGGGCGCCGCCGGTTCGGCGTTTCGACGGATCAACGCAGACGACGCCGATCCGAAGACTAGGATAAGCGTTGAGGAATCGTTGCAAGAGTTCGTCGACGAGCGACGACTTGCCGGCCCCGCCAGTTCCGGTGAGTCCGAGGACTAAAGGTTTTAATTTCTTAGCGTCTGACGAAGTTCGCGTGAATTTCCCAAGCGCATCGATCACTTCAGGAGAAAGTTTTTCGCCGCGCTCGATGGCTCCGAGCGCAACTCCCAGTGCTCGATCAGGGATTGTCGATGTTCGGGAGGGTGTTGGCGCCTGGCTGGCGCGCATTCTTGGACCTGCTAACCGGACTGGCGCAGGCGCCGCCTTTGCGTGTTCAGTCGCCTCAAGAACATCGAAGTCGCAGCCCTCGATAATTAAACGGATCATCCCCTCGAGGCCGAGCCTGCGCCCGTCGTCGGGATGAAAAATCTGCGAGATACCGTAAGCTTCGAGTTCTTTTTTCTCGTCGTAAACGATGACGCCACCGCCGCCACCCCAAATGGTCACGTACGGAGCGCCAGCTTGATCGAGAAGATCGCGCATGTACTTAAAGTATTCCATGTGACCGCCCTGATAAGAGCTGATCGCAACCCCTTGCGCGCCTTCTTGCAAAACTGCCGTGACAACGTCTTGGACCGATCGATTGTGCCCAAGATGAATGACCTCAGCACCCATGTCTTGAAGCAGCCTCCGCATCAGATTAATGCTGGCATCGTGCCCGTCGAAAAGACTCGCGGCCGTCACGATGCGGACCGGATTTTTCAACTTCGGAAGTGAGGGGGCTGTTGGCTCAGTCGACATAATTCGAGATCAAGTTCCTTTAAAAAGCGGCTTACGTTTTTCGATGAAGGCATGAACGCCCTCGGTTCGGTCATTGGTGGCGAATAACTCTCCGAACAGGCGTGCCTCGAGCTCGAACGCTTTTTCTTCGTTGAGCGAAGCGCCGTGATGAATTGATGATTTGATTTTCGCGACGGCAATCGGCGCCCGGGAAGCAATCAGCTTTGCGCAATCGATCGCTTTCGCTAGAAGTTCGGCTTGAGGGTAAACTTTATTCACGAGGCCAGCCGCCAAAGCCTCTTGGGCCGTGAGCATCGAAGCCGTCATGGTCATTTCGCGCGCAATTCCTGCGCCCACGCGGCGTGGGAGACGAACCGTACCGCCAAAGCCCGGCATCATCCCGAGCGTACATTCTGGTAATCCGAATCTTGCAGTCTCGCTAGCGTAAATGAAGTCGCAGGCCAGAGCCAGCTCAAGACCGCCGCCTAAAGCAAATCCATTGACTGCTGCAATCACCGGCACGCGCATATTTTCAAGACGAGAAAATAGCTTTTGGCCCTCGCGCGCAAACTCCGCCGACGACGTGGGGGTCATATTTTCAAACTGTTTAATGTCGGCGCCAGCGACGAATGCTTTTTCGCCAGCGCCCGTCAAAACGAGCGCGCGAACACTCGCCGCTCCGTCGATCCAATCCAAAAGGGCAGCGAGCGAGCGTAAAACAATTTGGTTCAGTGCGTTTAAAGCTTCAGGTCGATGAATGGTGGCAATCACGACGTCGCCGTCGTGACGAATTTGAATTTGCTCGAAATCAGCGGCCTTCGACATCAAGGGACTCCCGGAAAACTAATATTGAAAAACGCCGCGACCCGATTTGCGGCCGTACCAGCCAGCTTCAACGTATTTCGTCAGAAGCGGGCACGGGCGATATTTCGGATCGCCAAGGCCGTCGTACAAAACGTGCAGAATAGAAAGGCACGTATCGAGACCAACAAAATCAGCTAACTGAAGTGGGCCCATCGGCTGGTTGGTCCCGAGCTTCATGGCTTCATCGATCGATTTTGCGTCGGCCAAGCCTTCGTACAAAGCGAAGAACGCTTCGTTGATCATCGGCATCAAAATGCGGTTCACGACAAAGCCCGGCATGTCGCGGCCTTCGATAAACGTCTTACCCATTTTTTCCGCGAGCGCGCGCACGGTCTTAAACGCTTCGTCCGACGTTTGAAGGCCACGAATGCCTTCAACCAAAAGCATGAGCGGCACCGGATTCATGAAGTGCATGCCGGCGACAGACTCAGGCCGCTTTGTGCAAGCCGCGATTTTCGTAATGGAGATCGACGATGTGTTGCTGCAGAGGATTGCGCCCGGTTTTGCCGTCTCATCGAGTTGCTTAAAAATTTTTAATTTGAGATCAATGTTTTCGGTCGCGGCTTCCACGATGATATCGCAGGCGCTTAAGGCTTTCATCTCGGTCGAAGACGCGATGTTCGCCAGCAGCTCTTTTTTCTGCGATTCGGTCATTTTTTCTTTTTTAATCAAACGGTCACAGCTGCCAGCGATCGTTGCGAGCCCTTTCTCGAGCGAGCCCTGATTGACGTCCATCATGACGACTTTTAACCCGACCGACGCCGCGACTTGCGCGATTCCATTTCCCATCTGACCGGCGCCAACGACGCCAAGTATTTGCACGTTCATCACTTTTCCTTTTTTCTAAATCGGCGAACGGAAGGAATTCGCAAACGGCGTCATTCGCCAGATCAACAACACTCGGTGAGTATCGTTTGGATTGCCTTCGTATTTTCGCTTTGAACCTAAGAGGTAGAGAACCGAATTTTCGTAGACGCTTTTCCAGGCAATGCCCGCCGTGTAGTCTTGGATTTGGGCGGCCACCAAGGCGCTTGGATCAAACGAGTCGTACCGAGCGAGGTAACTGAATTTATCAGAGGCGTTCCACTCTAAATCGACGTGACCTGCGCGTAAACGATTGTTCCCGGTGTCTTGCTGCACGTCTCCGCCAGTTATTTCCGAGACGAGCGTGACCCGCCCGACGGTTGCTTCGACAAAAAAATTCGCGAGTCGGATTTTCGCTGAGCGAGTGATATCGTAGCCGGCCGTCGAGGTTGGTGTCGCCGTGCCGGTCGGGTTTGTGGAGAGCGGAGTTGTCGATCCCGTCGAACCTGAAACGCCAATTTTGAGACCGCGTCCCTCTTGATAGCCGGCGCGAAATGTAAACCACATGCGGTTATCAAGATCGGGCCCGCCCTCACCGTTGTGAACTGCCAAGTCTGAAAATAAACCGCCGTGCGAGATGTGGTAGCTTGCGCCGTAATCGCGAAGATTCACCGCGCGCTGTTCAAACAAAAGCGAGCGAGGCAGTCGCAAACGCTCCTCGCTATCGCCGCCTTCAAGCGAGTAGGCGATCGGAATCAGTCCACCACGAAACTCGCCGACAACGGTGTCGATTTGCGCATACCCTTCGATCAGCGCGAGCTGATCGACAGGTGCCGGGCCATAACGAGCGGGAGTGCCGATTAAACTGCGGGAACCGACTTTCAAAACAGCGGCTAGATTTGGTTCTTGTGTCCAGGAAACGCCTAGAAACGAACGACCCGCCTCAAACGCGCCTTTTGCCGATTGCGAAGGCTGAGTCGGTTCGGAGTAAATAAACGAGGGCTCTAAAAAGATGCTGGAAACGCCCAGCGTCCCGAGGCTGTCTTGAGCCCGAGCGTTAGGCAAACACCAGAATGCCGCGACGAGGCAGCAGAGAAGCAAAGTAGCGCATCTGAACATGGCGAGAGCCTAGCGTAAAAGCTCCTTCACGGTCTAGCTCGAGATCTGGTCTTGCCGGTCTGGGCTACAAGAAAACACACTAGGTCGAGATGCGTCATCCACCCGTGATTCCAACCTTTCTGGCCGTTTTCGGTTTGCTCATCATGAGCTGGTCCGGCGCGTTTGCCGTGCCGGTCTTTTTAAAGCCTGACTGCCGATTCGCGACCGGGAATCAGGCGCGCGCGAAACTCGAAAACCGAACGCATAAGGTACAATTCCAAAGATGGTTTCGCGTGCAAACCAAAGACAAAGCCTACGGATGGATCGCCGAAGATCACGCACTCACGGCGTTGAAACTCGTTGATCAAGCAAAGCTCATTGAAGATACGCCATCGAGAACGAGCCCCGATCTCGATGCTACGTTTGGGCGACCGATCTTAAAAAAATCGACTTTCGTTCTGATTCTTGAAATTTCTGGCTCGTGGGCCCGGATTCAAGCGTTTCCCGCCGCCGAACAGACTCAAGCGTGGGTGCCGACAGAAAAGCTTGAACCCATGATTGCCGACGGAGGTGCGCAGCGCGCTTTCGTTTACCAGCGCTCACCCCTTCGCACCGATGCCAAAGCGCTGGCTCGCAAGCTGACGACAATCGAAGAAGGCACGTACGTCCAAATCTTGCGCTTTGCGGGAGATTGGATTGAAGTTCGATCGGGTCGCTATCAAGGCTATTTAAAATCGTCAGATGTCTGGACCGCACGTGAGCTCGGCGACAAGGGCATCAGGGCGGCGATCTCGCTTGCGCCGCTTCGATCGAGTCCGCTTCCCTACGCCGACCTCATTCGCTCGCTCTCTTATTCGTCGACTTTAACGTATTTGACGTCGGCCAAACTTCGGTGGGGACTCGCGTCGACTCGCGAGCAAGGCGATGTGTGGTGGCCCATGAGCGACGACTTAATCGAGAGCGACATCGTTTCAAGTGAACGATTAGCGCGAACGTCAGATGTCATGGGTAAAATCTCGACGTCTGAAGTTTTCTCTCGCAAGATTTACGACATGGCGAGCAGCAGCACGGTCCCGGCGCTCAAGTTCGTTTCGGCCGAAGGCATTTTTCGGACCATCGACGGGAGCCAATGGACCAAAATCCCGCTCTTTCGTGATCAGAATTACCCGATTGCCGTCGCAAAATCCGGCTCGATTTTTATCGGGCCTTACCTGAGCGATGACGAAGGCGAAACGTTTCAACACTGGATTCGCTGGGACGCACTTGTTTCGTCGCTATCGCGAAAACTCGATGTCGCACCTCAAAACTTAAAAATTCTCGAGATCAGACCTGAAGATTCGGCCGGCCACAAGGTGACGTTGCGCTTAAATCTTGGCGTTGGCGAGCCGGTTCGTGTCGCAACCGACGACCAGGGCGTGACCTGGCGCTTGTTTTAGCGCTACGTCTTAGCGCTTGGAAGAGATTCATAAACCGAATTCATTTTTTCAAACGTGTCATTGACGAATGTTTCAAGTGTTTCAGATGTGTACGACGTGCTCTCGATCGGCGGCAAAAAACGCACATAAATCGTGCTGCGCCATTTTCCTAAATTTACTAAAACTTTGTGCGGTGGCAACACGTTAAACGCGCCCTTTAACACCACCGGAATCACGGGAACTTTGGCGTTCATCGCAAAAATAAACGGCCCTTTTTTAAATCGGCCCAAACGCGGCTCTTTTTGGCGCGTGCCTTCGGGTGCGAGCACGAACAAAATATTTTGCTTGAAACGTTTCGATGCTTCTTCGTAGATTTTTAAAACTTCGGCGCGCTTGTCGCGCGCGATCTTGAGGGTCCCCACCGACCCAATGGCCGGACCAAAAAATGGAATATTAAAAAGTTCGATCTTCGCGCCAAATCGAATTTGCTTTTTGGTCGCGACGACGACCGACGGAATATCGAGATGGCTTTGGTGATTAAACGTGATAATCCCGCCGCCCGTCGCCGGCAGATTCTCTTCGCCCGCGACATCGACATGTATACCGAAGGACCAGAGAAGGGTTTGGGCCCAGCCGCGAATCAACATTGTCGCGATCTCTTGCTGGTTCATGAAACCAAAGATCATCACCACGATCGAGAACATCAATGTCGAGATGAGATTAAAGACCGAGACGATCACCGCGCGGAACAGCGTTATGAGCCTCATCATTTAGAGATTTTCGCCGAGCACGCGGTCGCGCGCTCTCGCCTTTTGCCGATTTTTGTATTCGTCATGAGCCATCGGCCCTGCGAGGTTTCTTGCGTAGGTTTCTTGGTCCATGATCTGGATCTCAAACGGATAAAAGAAACGGAAGGCGCGCCGAGACTCTCCGTCGCCGATGGGTACCGTGATGAGTTTACGGTTGATAAACTTTAAGAAACGGTGTTCAGGCCCAGAAAACTGATTTTCTTTCTCGAGATATTTCGCGCGCGAACCCGACTCCATCAACCGTTGCCCGAGGAGATCTCGAATGCGCTCACCAGACGGCTCGATGCCAGCTTGCTGCTCCAATTCAAGCTCGCCCATCACTTCTAAAAAGAGATTGATCGGATAGAGCGTGTTGTTGCTTTGATCGGGAATGATGTGCGGGTAACTCATCAGATGTTGCTCGACGAGAAACTTAACGGTGAGAAATGAATCAAAAACCGACCGGGTCACGAACCTAACCCCGAGCTTATCAAGAAGAGTCAGTGCGACCCGCTCGGGCCTCGCGAGCAATTTGATCACGGCACTCGCGGTCGTCTTAAATGGTTTGATTTCGAACTTGTGAAGCTTCACCCCGCCACCAGGCAGATTCGGCCCCAGAACAAACGAGCCCGAAATATCGTCTTCAACGATCGCGTCCTGGAACGGCTTTAAAATTTGCGATTGAATTTCATCTCTAAAGGCACCGAACAAATCATTTCGCAAATGAACATCGACATGCATGACTCGTAAAATCGCGCAGGCCCATTTCTGAAGGACCGGGTCTTCGTGTGGCTTGCTTGCCGCCATCAAAAGATTGGTGATTTTCTCAAGCTTCTGCTGATCGGCTAATTCTTGAGGAATCTCCTCGCCGGGTTCTAGCAGGTGCTCTCGAATGAGACTCACCGCGCGCCGGTGCGTGGCCCACAAATGTTCACTTTGATCGGGGATGTCGACGTCGTAGCCGTAAGCCTGCAGAAAAAGGCGACCCTCGTCTTCGCTGGTGATGCTCAAGAACTTCGTGTCGATCGTGGAGACGCCTCCAACGACACTTTCTAAAACTTGTCGATTAAATTGAAAACGGCCGGTTGATTTCGTAGCTCCGCCTCCGGCTGCGGCCGAGGCTCTCACACGTGATCACCCAAGCCCTTTGTTGAATTGAGACTTCAACAGGCGGTGACTTTCTTGTCACGACCTTAATGGCGATTCGTCAGCCTTTACTGGCAGCGGAAAAATTGGCACGTTGGGACATTGAGGTTACCCACGTAGCCCGCATGTCCTTGATGACCGGTGTAGTCTTTCGACGTGTCAAAGGTAAACTTCATCGAGGTATATCCTTGATCGCTGAAGCTGCCATCCAAAGTCACGGTTCCGTACTCATCGCTGAACTTGATAAAGATTGTATTTCCAGAGATGTAACCGGCTGATTTCAAGAAGACACGTGCGGGCAAAGGCGAAACCGTCTGCTGATTTGCAAACTTATCGTAAACCGCCACAACGAGTTTCGAGTTTGGCGCGAGATCTTGACGACCATTCGCGGGCACTAAGGGTTGACCGTTGGCCAATTCTATCCGACCGCCCACCAAAAAGCCGCTGTCGCCACCTTGCGCGCTGACGTAGCCGACGTCATCACGTGAAATAATCCATTCCATGAAATCTCTGACGACTTCGTTGAAGTTTGACTGATTATTCGCGGGATCGGTGACGATGCCGTTGATCTGCACACCAGTCGCAGCGACCGCTTGGTCAGGCGTCATCCTGCCAGCGCTTCCAATCCGAGTTGACTCGGGCGCCTTCTGACAACCGGCGACTGCAATCGCGAGAATGATCAAACCAAAAATGCGTTTCATGGCAACCACCTTTCAACCTCTTCAACATCCCTATAAGGCAAGGTCAGTGCCAACCGAGTGTCTCATTTTGAGAGGCCGCAAAGAATTTACGCGCGCCCCGCGCCGGCCCTGAGCGCGCCGGCGCGCTGGCGACAAACTGCGCGCGCTCAAACCCGACGCCCGTCAACTTCATCGACAGCGCGATCTGACACTCATCAAAAATTAAAGGGGCTCGATTGGAATATGAATTTCATTTCGGCGCAAAAACGGAATCGCAAAGGGCGGATCGAATTGCGCCACCTCTGGTTCACCAGTGACAACAAGATCATGCGCTATGATCCACTCACGCAATAAAGCAGTTTGCTTCGCGACATTCGATTCCGACGGCCGACCCGAGAACTGAATGACGACGGCGGTTTGACTATTCATCGAGTAAAGCCGAACGGCCGATGTTTTTGGAATTGGCAAATCTTCGATTTGGCCCTTCATAAAGAAGCTTGTCGACCACCTTGATTGGCCCTTCGGGCGTTGGATCACGGGTGTCGTCATCGCAAATTTTTCACCCTCCCAGTTATCGCCGCAGATATACGCGAAAAGTCGACTGAATGATTTGTTCACAGCTTCATTTCGAGAACCGACGGCTTCAGTTCGAAGTTCAGAATGCTGCGGGTAATTTCGCACGCTGAATTCTCCGTCTTCCAATAGCGTTTCAAACGGAAGTTCGGATTCGGTCCGAATGCCAAAAACTCCGAGAATAGCGTTCGGAATTTCTTTGAAACTAAACCCGATCTGAGAACCTGTTTCCATGCGTGCTGTTGCCATTTGAGCCTCCCTGCAAAGTGAGCATCAAGGATTTGCCAAGAAGATTCCTGTCCATTCAGCGTTAACGGCGTCTAGAGTTGTTCATATTTGTCGCTCATCGCTTTCAAATCGTATCTTGCAAGAATCCTCAGAAAAACAGATGCTTTCAGCATGCTCGACACTCTCGTCATGACCATGGCCGTCATTCACGTCTACATCTTTTGCTTGGAATCGATTTGGTGGGGTAAACCGAGCACCAATCGCGTCTTCGGCGTGACCGACGCAAACGCGCAAGTCATGCGCCAGATGGCTTTCAATCAAGGCTTTTATAATTTATTTCTAGCGGTCGCACTTTTGATCGGATTTTTCTGGGGCGCGCGCCCCGACTCCATCGTTCAGGCAAATACGCTCAAAGACTATGCCGTGAGCTCGATTCTTGGGGCTGGCGTTGTTCTTTGGCTGTCGGAACCGAAACTCATCCGGGCCGCCGTCATTCAAGCCGGGCCGGCGGCGGTCTACTGGTTTGTGCGCCTAGTCCTTTAAAACTGAAACTGAAACCGAAAACGAACATCCACTCTTCGCCTTGCATTGCTTTCAACTGAGGGAGAGGCCGCGAGGATTAACTTCCGGCCGCACGCCCCCCGGTGCCTAACCTCTTGCAAAAACGCCCGCCGTCTTGCAAGTTTGCCGCTCGAACTTCAAAGAAGGACGCCTCCATGAAAACCCTTGGTTTAATGTTCACTGCTCTCGCGCTGACGGCCGGTTGCTCGAAAGACAACGCCAACACTAATCAGGCTCAAGCCTGCGGCCTGGGTACGACCTGTGACGCGAAAGTCACGGCCGACACCGCCGCCGCTTACTACAAACAGTTCGACTATAAAGTTGACGGCGACTGTCAAGCAGCACCGACCGCTTTGCGGTTCGTATGGATCGGCAGCATGAACCGTTTGGTCGTCGCGAAAAACGCCGACGGCACCGAAGTCGTTGCAGAATTGAATTTGTATTTAAAAGACGACGGCACCTACACGGGCGAGTACCAAGAGAATGTTCAAAAACTGACCGAACCCGGCTTTTGGCAAAACGTCAGCGTACAAAACAAAAAAGATTTAGCCGGCACGTGGTCGACCTCTGATAAGTCGATCGTAGTTTCAAGTCTCGGAACGGGCAACCCTTCAATCCTTCGCAACCTTCCAGCGGTCGATTTCAAAGTCGACGGCACGACCCTGAACACGGCTCTCAACGGGCAGTCGCTTTCGCTGGCCCCAATTCGTTCTAAAATTTCAAAAGAAATGAAAACAATCAGCCAATTCTGCACGGATGGACACTGAGATGAAAAAATTGATTTTTTTAGTCGCTGCTTTTGGTTTGACGGCTTGTTCTCCGAACTCTAATAGCTCGTCGCAGCCACCTCCAGCGGGCCTGTGCACGAACATCCCTTGCAAAGTTTCGGTGAAGTCAGGCGCCAGTTCCATCGACATCCCCGGCGAAGTTTTCTACGCGGCGTTTGAATCGCGCGTGCAAGGCAGCTGTGCTGATCAAGCGAACATGAGTTTCAACACTTTGATCGGAGACTCGGTCGCTTCAAAAGAAGATGATGGCTTTGCCACCATCCGCCTCGATTTAAATCCGGACGGAACCTACACCGGATTTTACATCGACTCTCAGCTGCCGTTTGGCACTGCGAACCCAGGGGCTCAACCCACTCGCGCCGTCACGAAGCTGAAAGGCAATTGGCACCTCGGGAGCGATAAGATCGTCGTCGACGACATCGGTATTGGCCACCGCGCAGTGAACGAATCAGAACTTCTGTTTATGCCGCTCTCGAGCAGCCCACTTCACCTTTCGGCGAAATCGCTTGTGTCATTCACGCACGTCGACTCTCGCATCAACGCCGATGGAAAAACCGTCGAGCAATACTGCGCCGATCAAGCCGTTAAGAAGTCGTCCGTCAGTAGAATGTGCGGTTGGTCTTCGCCATGTTTCTAAGAGGCGTCGAGGGCTTAAAGCGCGCTCCGTATTTCGTTGCGTAAACTTCAAGCTCGTCGGCGATGGTTTGTGTGCCGACGCTGTCAGCGTAGCGCAGCAGCCCACCGCGAAACGGCGGAAAGCCAGTGCCGGTAATCATCGCGAGATCGACTTCGTCAGGTGTGTCGACAATATGTTCTTCGATTAACGCTAGCGCCGCCTCGTTGACCATCGGGAAAATCCCGCGCTGGATCACTTCTTTGTCTGATAATTTATTTGTCGGCGCCGCGAGCCCGAGTACAGCGTAAATCGTTTGATCGACACCCGTCGGCTTGCCGCGCTCGTCGTAAAGATAAAAACCCTTCTTACCTTTTTTGCCGAGACGCCCGGTGGCCTTCAGCTTCTCCATCACTTCCGGGATCATGATGCGCTCGCCGAGCGTTTCGTGGAAGATTTTTGAAACCTTGATCCCGACGTCGAGACCGACTTCGTCCATCAAAGCAAAAGGCCCCATCGGCATGCCAAATTGCTTTTTGTAAAGTGCATCGACTTTTTCGATCGACATTCCGTCTTGAAGAAGCCACGCCGCCTCAATCATGTACG
>JAYTHQ010000216.1:0-4170 GCA_043732445.1 Bdellovibrionales bacterium
TCACTAAACAAAACCCGTTGCAGATGTTTTTCGCGCGCGATCTTAACCGCGACTTCGATCAGCGCTGCTTTCACTGTCTCGTTGTCAGCTTCAATATGCTCCACCCATAGAGTCTGCGTTTGCCCGCGAAAAAACAAGAATGGCTGGCCAAGAAAAAATCCGACCACTTTGGGATCGCCGCCAGCGTTTTCGGCCTCGCGCGCGATGAAAGACCAGCCGATTTTTAAATAGTGCTCGAGCGCCTCGCGGCGCCATTTCATCGACCACGACTTCAGCGTTCGCTCATTGGGGTCTGGTTCTTGTTGCGCAAGACGTGCAGACGCATAATTGAAAACCTCATCGAGGTCGGGTGCACTCAAGACTTGATGGACGATAGACACGGCTTACGACTTTCTGAGAGAGTCTAAAAATGATTTCAAAGAACAAGACACCGGTCAACGAGTTCAGTCCCGAGCTCTGGGCGAGTTTGGTTTCAACGCTAGAGACTGCGGCTCGCGAAACGTCTGGGCCCCATCTCGCCGCTTTCGATGCCGACGGCACGCTCTGGGATGCAGACGCGGGAGAAACTTTTTTCGATTGGCAAATTCGGAACTGTCCTCTCCCCGCCTTTCGGGGCGTCGATCCTTGGCAGCGCTATCACGATTTAAAAAATCCAGATCCGCGCGTTGGTTACGTTTGGCTGGCGCAGATCAACGCCGGCCAAACGCTCGACCAAGTTCGCGCATGGGCTGCGCAGTGCTTTCAAGAGGCTGGGGCCTGGCCCGTGTTCGAATCGCAACGTCGGTTAATTGATAAACTTCGTTCACTTGATTTTGAAATCTACGTTGTGACCGCATCGGTCAAATGGGCCGTCGAACCAGTTGCCGCACTTTTAGGAATCGATTTCGACCACGTCATCGGAATTGAAACAGAAGTGATCGACGGAATTGTCACCGACATCGTTCGCCCACCGGTGACCTGGCGCGAGGGTAAACCTGAGGGGCTCTTAAAACACACGAACGGCATTCGACCGATTTTATCTGCCGGAAATACCTACGGCGACATTGCTTTATTGGACTGCGCGACCCACATCCGACTCGGACTTTCAACCCAAGACGAAGCCTGCGGCCTCTTCGACGAAGAAACAAAGCTAGTCTCGCACGCGAAATCCCAGGGCTGGCACCACCACCCCTTCCGCCGGAGGTAGCAGCTAGAATTTCTAGAAGCCGCTACCCTCGGCCAATGATGGCTTCGAGATCGGCGATTTCCTTTGGGCAGGACTTCGTTAAGTTTTCGACGCCCGTAGCGGTAACGACGACGTTGTCCTCGATCCGGATGCCGATGCCGCGAAACTCTTTTGGGGCCGACTCGTCGTCGGCGGGAATGTAAAGCCCAGGCTCTATCGTAAATGACATTCCGACTTCTAGTTTGCGCGGTTCACCGCGAACAACATGAAGACCGGTATCGTGCACATCGAGTCCGAGGTAGTGGCTGACGCCATGGGGATAATATTTTTTATATGCGAGCGTTTCGATAAGCTGTGAGCGCGAGCCCTTCAGCAAACCGAACTCTATCATGACGTCAGTCAAATAATCGACCGTGCGCTCCTGCATCGATTTAAACGGGATGCCCGGTTTAATTGTCGCGATTAGTTCTTTTTCGATATCAAGAACCGCTTGGTAAACGCGCTTCTGCACCGCTGAGAATTTTCCGTTCACCGGAAATGTTCGCGTGATATCGCCTGTGTAATATTGCTTTTCTGCGCCCGCATCGATCAAGACGAGATCGCCGTCTTTGCAAATCTGATCGTTAAATGTGTAGTGAAGCGTTGTCGCAGCCGATCCTGATCCGACGATAGTTCCGTAGCCCTCACGGTCGGCGCTCTCCATGAAAAAGCTGTGGAGTAAAACGCCATGAATTTGCCGCTCACCGACTCCGGGTTTCGTGAATTTCATTGCAGCAATATGGCCGCGTGCCGAAATCTCACAGGCCTCGCGCATGAGTCGCAGGTCGTGTTCGCTCTTGATGACGCGCATCTCGCCGATCAATTCCCAGGAATCATGAACCGGAAGGGCTCCGCGCCCCGTGCGACCCATCGATGAACGAACCGTGTCCAGGATCGCGAGCATCTGGTGATCGAATGAACGATCGAGATTCCAGCGATAGTATAGACGATCGACAGGTTTCAAGAGATCGCCAATAACGCGACTGAATTCAGAAATTAAATAAGTCTTATCAATATGAAATTCTCGTGCCGCGCCCTCAGGTCCGTAGCGAAATCCATCCCAGGTTTCGCGCTCGACGTCTTTTGGCCGAACGAACAGCACCGTCTCTGGCGTCTGGCCTGGCCGAAAAACAAAAATCGACTCAGGCTCTTCGAAGCCAGTGAGGTAAAATAGATTTGAGTCTTGGCGGTAGGAATGGTGAACATCGTTATTGCGAATCAAATCAGGATTCGCAGCGATAACAATGGCCGAACCTTGGGCCATCGCCGCTAATTTTTTTCGGCGCTCTTTAAAAACGTTCATGTCGAAGGCTGGTTTACGCATCTCTCCCTACTTTCTAAAATCCGTACTGAGAAACCATTTTGTTGCAGACGTCGGTTGCGGCTTTTTGGCCAGCATCCATCAGCGCGCGGCGGCCTTCAAAGTCGGTGACCGGATGGCCGCTGGTATTCACGTGAATCACATGGTTAATCACCGGCACTTTTGCGCGGTACATTTCCCGGCGAATCTCGCCCCAAATTAAATTTTCAGTCGACGAATCGCTGGCAGATTTACCAGGAATAAATTCGCCTTGTCCTAAAACATCGATCAACAAAATCACGTTTGCACCGCGTCCGCGTAGCCACGTCGCCGCATCGTCGACCGCAAATGGAGCCGCAACCGGGCCGTTAATTTGATACATCGGCGGATACGGCAAACATTTCTCCATCGCAGACTTCATCGAGCCGCGATTCATGAAGCCGGTTTTTTCAGATCCAGGTGTTGATGTTGCGCACGCAAAGTCGATTCGCGCACGGTCAACAGCCAGACCCGAGAACGAAGCGTCGAGAAACGAGTTGAGTTTTGAAATAGGTGCTGCGGCCGCTTTCGACTGCAGAAAGCCGGCCTCCGGCAAGTTATCTTCGCGAAGCTTAAAGGCTTTCCATTCGGCGTCGTTAATTTGGCCTTGGCTGGCGTAAAGTCCGCCGATGACAGAACCCCACTCAAGTCCAACGATTGATTGAATTGGAATGCGCGCGCGGTTCATTTCGCGCAAAACTCCGAGTGCCGCGAAAGTTTTCATGCCGCCCGGGCCGATAATGACGCCAACCTTCACAAGAGACTTTGGCGGAGTGGGTAAGACCGTTGGCGGCTGGGGCGGCGGCGCAGGGATTGGTGTGACCGAAGTCATCGGCGCTCCTGGCGCCGACGACGACGGCTGATCGACCGGGAAATCAAGCGGCGTTTGAGCTCCCGCATGCGTTTGCGCGTGCGATGTTTGCGACGATCGGTGTGATGTATTTTGGTTATTGCGCGTCTCGAGAGAGTTACAACTTACCAGAACTAGAATCAGCGCGACTAAACAAATCGAGACTAAGCTCGGGCGAACGAGCGTAAAGAAAAAATTCGCGATTGCCATCAAACCCTGTAACCGAGCTTTCAAAATAATCCTCCACGAGAAGTCCCGCGGCCTGCGCCGCCGCGCGAATCTTCTTTTCGACACCCGGATAAAGCGAGCTGTCTTTCACGATCCCGTTTTTACCAAGACCTTCGCGACCGACCTCAAACTGTGGTTTTACCAAAGCTAAAATCGAAGCCGACTCCTTTAAATACGAAATCATTTCAGGCAAAACAAGCGTGAGTGAGATGAATGACACGTCGGCCACGATCAAATCGAACTTTTGCCCGCCGTTCAGCTTTAGAATGGGCTCAACGAAGGGCGGTTTTGACAGATCCCGGGCATTCACGCCCTCAAGAAGCTTCAGACGCGGGTCTTTCTCGAGCGGTGGTGCGAGCTGCCCATGGCCCACGTCGACGCCCACAACCGAACGAGCTCCCGCCCGCAAAAGACAGTCAGTAAAACCACCGGTCGAAATCCCGATATCCAAAACTGTGGCGTTTTCAACCGTCAGCGCCAGCCGGTCGAGCGCTCCGCGCATCTTCAGCCCCCCGCGAGAAACGTAATGGAGAGCCTCGGGGTCAGGAA
>JAYTHQ010000217.1:0-13091 GCA_043732445.1 Bdellovibrionales bacterium
CGAAATTTTTGCGGTCTTCGGTCATTTGCGATTCAAAGTCTTTTCGGTGATCGGTTTCATTGGCAAAAAAATCACGGCGCTGATCGTCTTGATCATCGAAGAATCGCTTTCGCTCTTCGGGAGAATGCTTGCCGCCCATGTAAGTATCGCGGTCGCGTTTGGCTTTATTTAAAAAATCATCGCGAGTTTTCTTTTCAATTTTTGAAAACTCATCGCGGCGTTTGTGAAATATTTTGTCGCTCTTCTCTCGCTTATCGCGAAGCGCTTTACTAAATTTGTCGCGGATCTCGCTGGGCTCTCGATTGTTTTTTGCCGTCATCATCTGAAGCACTAACGCCAACTCGTCGTTCTCACGCCGGCGGTCTTCAGGAATATCTTTTCGTTCTTCATCAAAAGCCGATCTATCGGCCTTCAAACTCACTTCGTCAGAAATCTGCGAGCCGCGCCCACCCTCAGACTCACTTTGTTTCGACGCGCACGAGATGATCAGCGCCGCGGCCGAGAGAAAGATGGTAAATGTGGCGACTGAACGAAAAGGGGTCCAGGATGCTGACTTCGATGATTTCATACCGAAATGGTATCGACGAGTTTCGCTAAACTCAAATGCTAGAAGCTCAATTCGGGCAGGAGTCCTGCTTGCAGAACACGCTCGGCATCGTCGCGGTTCTGAGCGTTTGAGGCCTTGGCACCCTGAACGGCACTAACGACGTTTCCAAGATACACGATCGAGAAAACAGTCCCGCTCGCCGCCGCAGCCCACGGTTGGTCGTGACGAATGAATTCCGTCGTTGTTCCGAGAAAAAGCGCATTCACAAAAAGCGAAAGAGCCGCTGTCTGCCAGTGGCCCGAGTAAGCCTGGCCCACACCCGGCACGACCGCGCTCGCAAGACCGGCAATCCAAACGCTCTTCTGCGGTGCCGCCAAGTAGTTGATGTGCAGATCTTCGAAGGCTTGAGACATCGGCTGCGCAAGATCTCGCGCTCGCCAAAACAACCACCGCGACATTTGGTCGGCAGTTAGAAGTCTCGACGGCTGCGACGTCGTCCATGTGGTCAGCATCGCAAGCTTTGCTTTTGCGTCTACATTCAAACTCGCGTTCGCAAGTCCGTCACCTGCGACCGTTAGGACTTCAGAAACTTCATCGAGCCGTCCGAGCGCAAACGCGTAACCAACCCAAGCGTGCGAAACGAGGCCTGAGTCGCAAGCAGAAAATCTAAGTTGTGAATATTGAACGGCACTTAATAAATATTGCCCGCGGCGAAACTGTTGATCGGCTTCGGTCAAGAGACGCTTCGAGACGTCGCAGTTCACATTCGCCGGCACGGCGGCGGCATTGCCAGCGAGCGCTTTAACCGGTAGCGCAAGGATGAGGGCACAAAAAACGAATTTAAATCCAGCCGCACTCATTCGGAATGTCCTCGAAATCGACGTGCTCCCGCCGAAGCAAAATCGGTAAATTCATTGAAGCGGCGTCGTACTCAAGCATTGAACGCGACATCGAGCGTACGGTGGATTCAATCGCACCGCACTTTTTAGCGAGCACAATATGATAGGCAGAGTCGCTTGGAAAATAATGACAACGACTACTTAGAGTTTGGCTTAAAATCGTTTGGTAAGCGCGAACGCCCGGACTTTCTGAAACCGCGTCACGGTTGGCAGCGGCGATTGTCCGATTGAGTTTGAACTGTGCATCGATGCCGCTCGCGAGGCGAGCGTTGGTACTTGAAACACAGCCGCTCGAGGTCGCGGCCGTTATCAATAAATAAGAACTCGCGATCAAACCCAGCGCGGATCTGAAAGGCATCTCTTACTTTTTCGAGTGATGGTGCGGCGGCGCTTCGGTCTCGTCATCATCGCGCGCGGAGGCACGAGCCTTCTTGGTCGCAATACATTCGTATTCGTAATTGTGCTCTGGCTTATATTTTTGGATCCAGAGAAACGGGACCAAAACCAAAACGCCACCGATACACGCTCCGACATCGAACTCTTCGCTACGCGAGAACGAGTAGAACTGTGGCTCACAGCCGTCTTTTTGAAGTTTTACTGACGTCGATGCGCCGATAATTTTGGTATCGGTCTCGGTCGCGGTACCGCGGCCCCGGAGTTCGCCATCGAGATAGATCTTGGCTTCAGGGTCTGAAGAGCGAATGACGGTCGTGCTAGAACAAGCCACCAATATGACGGAGGCACCTAACGTGTTTTGCGTTTGATCTGAGCGAGCTCGCGGTCGGCTTCTTTGTTTTTAATCGACTCGCGCTTATCAGCTGACTTTTTGCCCTTGGCTAAAGCGATTTCGAGTTTGGCCCAGCTGCCTTTGAAATACATTTTGAGCGGCACACAGGTCAGACCCTTCTCTTGAATTGCGCGCTCAATTTTGTAGAGCTCTGTCGCTTTCATTAAAAGTTTACGGTGCCGTTCGGGCTCATGGTTATTGTAGGAGCTCGATTTATAAAAACTGATATGCGCATTTTGGACGTACGCTTCGCCATTTTTAAAAATGATGAATGAATCTTTCAAATTTACGTCGCCCTTACGAACAGACTTCACTTCACTGCCCCGTAGTTCGACCCCGGCTTCAAAAGTTTCGATGATTGCGTAATCGAAACGAGCCTTCTTGTTTTCAGTGATTAATTTGATGTCGGTTTTCTTTTTTACGTCTGCCACGATGGCCGGGAGTTTGCGGCGAAAGGACCCTTGAGGTCAACCCTGAGATTTTCAGGGCCATTCAGCGCTGCTAGACAACAAGCTGGGCGCCGGGAGCTTTGCCAAAGCGCGCGACGCTATCGAGAAGCGTCGAGCGATCGATCGGTTTTGTCAGGTGATCGTTACAGCCCGCGCGCATTGAATTCTCGCGCTCTTCTTTGAGAGCGTGCGCGGTCAGCGCGATGATCGGTCTTTTGTACCCACCGGCGCGCAGCCGCGTGGTGGCCGAGATGCCGTCGAGCTCGGGCATCTGAATGTCCATCAAAACGACGTCGTAGTTTTTCTTTAAGGCTTGATTCATGCCATCAAAGCCATCAACGGCACAATCAACTTTGGCACCGGCTGCTAATAAGAAACGGCTGATAAGCGTGCGATTGTCGCCGGCATCATCGACGACTAAGACGCTCATTCCATCGAGGAACGACGACGTGTTTTTCGCTCGACGCGCGTTTTGGGCAACGACGGCCGCATTGCTTGCCGACACGACAGCGCCCTCAAAGTCGCTCCAGTATTCAATTCCGTCGACCTGCGGAACGCGAATCTCGATAACAAAAACGCTGCCGGTTTCTTTCGCTGATTTTTCGAGTCGAACGTCACCACCGAGCGCTATGGCCAATCGGCGCGAGAGCGCGAGACCCAGGCCTGTTCCGCCGAATTTACGCGTGGTCGAGCTGTCGGCCTGAGTGAACGGCTGAAATAAATGCCGCGAATCTTCTGCGGCAATACCAACCCCTGTATCACTCACATTGAACCGTAAAATTCCCTTATTGGCGCCCACTGGCGATTCCCAGTCCATGTCGATGTGCACCCCGCCGCTAGCGGTGAATTTGATCGCGTTGCCGACAATGTTAATCAGAATTTGACGTAAGCGTGTAGGATCGGTGCGAAGGCGCTTCGGCAGCGGCGTTTTACATTCGGCAGTTAGTAAAATGTTTTTCGCTTTCGCCTGCACAGACAAAAGTGCGTGGACGTCGGTAATGATCGAGCGCAAATCGACATCGACGTCTTCGAGTTCAAGTTTGTTAGCTTCGACTTTTGAGATATCGAGAATTTCGTCGATGATGTTTAAAAGCTGGCAACCGTTTCTTTGAATTGTACTCACAAACTCTTTTGACTCTTTGCCCATCTCTTCTGACTGCGCCATCAATTCAGCGAAGCCTAAAATCGCATTTAAAGGCGTACGGATTTCATGCGACATATTTGCTAAGAATTGGGTTTTCGCATTGTTCGCAATGTCGGCTTCTTTTCGAGCTTCGATCAAACGATCTTCGACTGCTTTGCGGTCGTCGATGTCTGTGCACGTGCCGAGCCACGCAAGAATTTCTCCCGACATGCGCTTTTCTGGAGTGCCGCGAATCCAGTGCCAGCGCAACTCACCGGTGACGGTCTTAATCTGACACTCGATTTGAAAAGGCGCGCCCCCTTCCATCGCTTGCATCCAGGTGCGAAGGAGTTCGCCAAGACCTTTTGGATTAAACGCTGTTTGCCAACCAAGTCCGATCGACTGCTCACTCGTGAGACCGGTCGTTTCAGTCCAGACCTGATTGAAATAATCCATCGTGCCGTCGGCCTTCGCCCGCCACACCGAGTGAGGAATCGAATCGGCCAAATTACGGTAGCGCTTTAAACTCTCAACTTCGAGGGCGGCCAAGCGCAAATAGCGCTCGCGTCGCTCACTCTCTCGAATCAAAATCGTTTGCGCTTCGAGTTGTCGAGTTTTTTTATGAAGCTCGACGAAAACCGAAACCTTCGAGGTCAAGATTCTCGCGTCGAGCGGTTTGAAAACGTAATCGACGGCTCCGTGCTCGTAACCCTTGTAAACAAAGGCATCGTCTTTGTTGATCGCGGTCACAAAAATAATTGGGATCAGTCGATACTGATCCATCTGCTTGATGCGCGCGGCAGTCTCGAAGCCATCCATAATTGGCATTTGCACATCTAATAAAATGACAGCGAAATCGTGTTGCGCCAACAGCGCAAGAGCCTCGCGGCCCGACTGCGCTTTCACGACATTCAAAGTTGGGCCAGAAAAGACCGCGCCAAGAGCCGTTAAGTTCTCCTCGCGGTCGTCAACGACCAAAATATCTGTCACTACGGGCTCAAGCGAGTTCACTTAAGATACCTTTGCTCTTTTTAACCAATTGTACATAACGGCTAACAACTTCTCTTCGTCGACCGGCTTCGTGACGTAATCGCTTGCGCCTGCCTCTAAACATTTCTCGCGGTCGCCCTTCATCGCTTTTGCGGTGAGAGAAACGATCGGAAGGTTAATAAACTCAGGCAGTTTGCGAATCTCGGCCGTTGCCTGAAGCCCATCCATCTCTGGCATCATCGTATCCATTAACACGAGGTCGGTGTCTGGATTTGCTTTGAGCATCTTTAAGCCTTCTTTCCCGTTCTCAGCAAAGATCACGTTCATACCGCGCGTTTTCAGAATGGTCGTGAGCGCAAAAATATTTCGCATGTCATCGTCGATGACAAGAACTTTGCGGCCCGCGAAATCAGCGTCGATAGGAAGCTTTGCCACTGCGAGAATCTCTTCGGTCGCCGCCACAACGCCCGCATCTGAGCCCGTGTACGTTTGCGGCAAGTAAAGGCTAAAGGTCGAACCTTTTCCTGGTTCAGATTCGACTTCGATTATGCCGCCTAAGAGTCGCGCGATCTCACGCGAGATTGTCAGACCAAGACCCGTACCACCGTATCGGCGAGACGTTGTTCCATCGGCTTGCTGGAACGCCTCGAAGATCATGTTCTGCTTCTCACGCGGGATCCCGATGCCCGTATCAATGACGCGGAAGACGATCACGTTCTTCGCTTTGTTCAACGTTTCGATTGGGTACTTACGTTCCTTATCGCCGATCTGCATTTCAAGACGAACAGTGCCGGTCTCGGTGAACTTGAAAGCGTTCGACAACAGGTTCTTTAAAATCTGCTGCAGACGATTCTCGTCAGTGATCACACGTTGAGGCAGCTCGGTGTCGATGCGCGTCTCGAACGAAAGGACTTTGTGCTCTGCCACCGGACGGAACGTTTGCTCGAGATACTCTTGAATATCTCGTGTGCCGACTTCCTTGGGGTTGACCGCCATTTTTCCAGCTTCGACTTTTGACAAATCCAAAATCTCGTTGATGAGTGCCAACAAGTCCTGGCCAGCTGAGTGAACGGTCGATGCGAACTTCACCTGCTCGCCGCTTAAGTTCTTGTCTTTGTTCTCTGCGAGAGTTTTCGACAAGATCAAGAGTGAGTTGAGCGGAGTCCGTAGTTCGTGCGACATGTTCGCCAAGAACTCTGACTTGTACTTCGAGATGAGCGAAAGCTGTTCGGCCTTCTCTTCGAGAGAGCGCGACGCAAGCTCGACCTCTTGGTTTTTGACCTCAAGCAATTTTGCTTTGTCTTCGAGCTCTTTCGCCTGAGCTTCCAATTCCGCGTTGGAACGCTTCAACTCTGCAAGGAGTTCTTCCGTCCGCATCGAGCTCGAGATCATGTTCAAGATAACGCCGATCGAATCCATCAACTGATCCAAGAAGTTGATGTAGTTCTGGTTAAACGGCTTCACCGACGCAAGTTCGATGACAGCTTTCAATTCGCCTTCAAACAGAACTGGCATGACGATAATGTTCTTCGGACGCGCTTCTGCGAGCGACGATGAGATCACGATGTACTCGTCACCTGGGTTCACGAGCATGATGCGCTTTTTCTCAAACGCACACTGACCCACGAGACCTTCGCGAAGTTTGTAGCGATTCGAAACCGAACGGCGCTCAGTGAACGCGTAAGAGGCTATCAGCATCAAGGTCGTGGTCTCATTCTCGCCATCGGCCATGAAGAACGTTCCGTAATTCGCATCAACGAGCGGAGTTAACTCCGACATAATGAGCTGCGCCACCGACGTGATCGACCGTTGACCTTGCATCATGCCCGAAAACTTCGCGAGGTTGGTTTTCAGCCAATCCTGCTCATTGTTCTTTGATGTTGTATCTTTTAAATTCGAGATCATCTGGTTGATGTTCTCCGAGAGTGCGGCAACTTCGCCTTCGGCTTCGACCGTGATCGACCGAGTTAAGTCGCCTTTGGTGACCGCCGTCGAAACTTCTGCGATCGCTCGCACCTGCGACGTTAAGTTTCCTGCGAGCTGGTTCACGTTATCGGTCAAATCTTTCCACGTACCTGATGCACCCGGAACTTTCGCCTGACCACCTAGTTTTCCTTCAATACCGACCTCACGAGCAACCGTCGTGACCTGATCGGCGAAGGTCCGAAGTGTATCGGTCATCGAGTTGATCGTTTCGGCAAGTGCCGCGACTTCACCTTTTGCTTCGAGAACGAATTTTTGGTTCAGGTCACCGTTTGCAACCGCGGTTACGACTTTCACGATGCCTCGAACTTGTTTCGTTAAGTTCGACGCCATGAAGTTCACGTTATCGGTTAGGTCCTTCCAGACGCCCGAAACGCCAGGCACGTTGGCCTGCGCTCCGAGTTTTCCTTCGATACCGACCTCGCGTGCAACCGTCGTGACCTGATCGGCGAAGGTCCGAAGTGTGTCCGTCATCGAGTTGATCGTTTCGGCAAGTGCTGCGACTTCACCCTTTGCTTCGAGAACGAATTTTTGGTTCAGGTCGCCGTTTGCAACCGCGGTTACGACTTTCACGATGCCTCGAACTTGTTTCGTTAAGTTCGACGCCATGAAGTTCACGTTATCGGTTAAGTCCTTCCAGACACCCGAGACGCCGCGAACTTCTGCTTGGCCGCCGAGTTTTCCTTCGGTACCGACTTCTTTCGCAACCCGTGTCACTTCGGCAGCAAACGAGTTCAGCTGATCGACCATCTGGTTAAATACGTTTTTGATTTGGAGGATTTCGCCGCGAACTTCGACCGTGATTTTTTGTGATAAGTCACCGCCCGCAATTGCGGTCGCAACTTTCGAAACGTCCCGGAGCTGGATCGTTAAGTTCGAAGCCAACACGTTAACGTTGTCGGTTAAGTCCTTCCAAGTTCCAGAGACCCCTTTGACATCTGCTTGTCCACCGAGACGACCCTCGGTACCGACTTCTTTCGCGACCCGTGTCACTTCGGCGGCGAACGAGTTCAGTTGATCGACCATCGTGTTGATGGTGTTTTTGAGCTCGAGGATTTCGCCTTTCGCATCGACGGTGATCTTTTGCGATAAGTCACCTTTCGCGACCGCGGTCGTGACTTTTGCAATGTTTCGAACTTGGTTCGTTAAGTTCGAAGCGAGACCGTTTACGTTATCGGTTAAGTCTTTCCAGGTACCAGAGACCCCTTTGACATCTGCTTGTCCACCGAGACGACCCTCGGTACCGACTTCCTTCGCAACCCGCGTCACTTCGGCAGCGAACGAGTTTAGCTGATCGACCATCGTGTTGATGGTGTTTTTGAGCTCGTAAATTTCGCCTTTTGCATCGACCGTAATTTTCTGTGAAAGATCGCCTTTTGCAACCGCGGTTGTAACTTTCGCGATATTACGGACTTGGTTGGTGAGGTTTGAAGCGAGCGAGTTAACGTTATCCGTAAGATCCTTCCAAGTACCGCTAACCCCTTTAACATCTGCTTGCCCTCCAAGTTTACCTTCTGTGCCGACTTCCTTCGCAACTCGCGTCACTTCCGAAGCAAACGAGTTTAGCTGATCGACCATGGTGTTGATGGTGTTTTTCAGCTCGAGGATTTCGCCTTTCGCATCGACCGTGATCTTTTGCGATAAGTCACCTTTTGCAACCGCGGTTGTGACTTTCGCGATGTTACGAACCTGAGCTGTCAGATTGTTCGCAAGACCGTTCACGTTATCTGTTAAATCTTTCCAGGTGCCCGAGACGCCTTTAACGTCGGCCTGACCACCCAGTTTTCCTTCGGTACCGACTTCTTTCGCAACGCGAGTCACTTCGGCAGCGAACGAGTTCAGCTGATCGACCATCTTGTTAAACACGTCTTTGATCTGCAAGATTTCGCCGCGAACTTCGACCGTAATTTTCTGACCCAAGTCACCGCCGGCAATCGCGGTCGCAACCTTCGATACGTCACGTAGCTGAACCGTTAAGTTCGACGCCATGACGTTCACGTTTTCTGTTAAATCTTTCCAGGTGCCCGAGACCCCTTTAACGTCGGCCTGACCACCCAGTTTACCTTCGGTACCGACCTCTTTCGCAACCCGCGTTACCTCGGCGGCGAATGAACGGAGCGTATCGACCATCGTGTTGATGGTATCTTTCAACTCTAAGATTTCACCTTTCGCATCGACCGTGATCTTTTGCGATAAGTCGCCGTTTGCAACCGCGGTCGTGACCTTTGCAATGTTACGAACCTGCGCTGTTAAATTGTTCGCGAGACCATTCACGTTATCGGTCAAATCTTTCCATGTACCCGACACACCTTTAACGTCTGCTTGCCCACCGAGACGCCCTTCGGTGCCGACTTCCTTCGCGACCCGTGTCACTTCGGCAGCAAACGACCGGAGCTGATCGACCATCGTGTTAATGGTGTTTTTTAATTCCAAGATCTCACCGCGTGCATCGACCGTGATTTTCTGCGACAAATCGCCGTTCGCAACCGCGGTCGTGACCTTCGCGATGTTACGAACCTGAGCTGTCAGGTTGTTCGCGAGACCGTTCACGTTATCTGTTAAATCTTTCCATGTACCAGACACACCTTTGACATCAGCTTGTCCACCGAGACGACCTTCGGTACCGACTTCCTTCGCAACCCGCGTCACTTCGGCGGCGAACGACGACAACTGATCGACCATGACGTTGATGGTGTTCTTCAATTCGTAGATCTCACCCTTCGCATCGACCGTGATCTTCTGCGAAAGGTCGCCTTTTGCAACCGCCGTCGTAACCTTCGCGATGTTACGAACTTGGTTGGTTAAGTTTGATGCGAGCGAGTTCACGTTATCTGTTAGGTCGCGCCAAACGCCCGAAGCACCTTTGACTTCGGCCTGGCCACCAAGACGACCTTCGGTGCCGACTTCCTTCGCAACCCGTGTCACTTCAGAAGCGAATGAGTTCAGCTGATCGACCATGGAGTTAACGGTAGTACCGATCCGCAAGAATTCCCCTTTAACACCTCGGCCGTCGATATCGAGAGAGACCTTCTGCGATAAATCTCCTTGCGCAACCGATGCGATAACCCGCGCGATTTCGGTTGTTGGCTGAACCAGATCACCAATTAGTAAGTTGATGGAGTTGGCCGATGTCGACCATTGACCTTTGACCGAGCCCATCGAAACACGCTCTGTCATACGGCCTTCTTGACCAACGATGTTCCGAACGCGAACGAATTCGTTCGCCATGTTTTCGTTCATTTCAATAATGTCGTTAATGACTTCACCGATCTCGGCGACGATGCCCTCTTGCGCGAGCGACATTCTGACCGAGAAGTCGCCGGCGCGAACGGCTTTTACAGTTAACAGAAGATTGCGGAGTTGATCGCGCGAGTTTGAGTCTTGCGTGCGGGCTTGAGCCCAATCCGCCTGACCTAGTGTCTGCGTCGGCACCGCGATTGCTTTTATGCCTGATTGCGTTTTGCCATTAGTGCGCAGAGCGGGCGAACGACCGGCAATCGCCGGCATCGGTGCGGGCTGAGGAGTTTTCGCCACTGTCTCTTTCGAGAATTTTTTAACAGCGAGCGAGCGTTTCGAAGTCTTGTCGCGTCCGTTTGACGTAGGTTTTTCCATGAAGACAGGTCTCCTGAATGACGGGTTCTTGCGCCTTGCAGAGCCAGATTGACTCATTTTTTGACCTTCGCGAATGGTTTGAAATCGCTGTTAAGGAATCTAAACAACGAGCTTTCAGAGATGGGCTTAGCTTGGCCCGAGCGATCGCGATTTTTAAGAGGTTGCGGTTGAACCAAGTCCCGAATTGTCTCGAGAATCCTCCTCTACGGCGGCGCAAACCGAGCCTCGACAGTGCGAAATTTCAGAAAATGATTCGTCTAGAAAACTTCATAAAGGGGTCCAGTTTTATGATCATACCGAGACCATCCGCTGTCGGTTTTTTGGGAGTCCGGGCCTATTTCTGCTAGTTTTCGAGTCCGTTCAACCTTTGCAATACAGGTCTAGAATATCCGCAACTGCTTTCTGCGAAGCACACGTTTGCTTAATATCATTTCAACACATCGATTTATCAATCCACTGAGTTGTCTATTTGAGGAGCTTACTTATGAAATTTTTGATCCTTCTCGCTTCGGCTCTTGCCTCGGTCAGCTTTGCAGCATACGCCGCCGCGCCCACAGCACGTGCGATTAGAGAAGTGACTGCTTCACAAAAGGGTCGCCACCCTGCGCAGGCAGCGGTGAAGTGTGCCGAAAGCAAGGACACGGAAATGCCCGACGCCGACGGGGTCGAAAAACAAATTCGTGCTTCTAAATCTTGTTATGAAGCTAAGTCCATCGCCGAACAGTGTGGATTTGGGTCGTCGCTCGACACTCAGATCGCTGGCGCAGCTAGCGAATTTTGCGCAAAGGATTTTAAGAAGATCACCGCGGCTGACAAAAAGATTCTCGCGAGCATGAAGGATCTCTGTACGAGGGCGTACAGCAACCAACAAGGTACGATGTTTATTAGCTTCGATGCCTTCTGTCGCCTGAACGCCGATTCGTTCATGTCCGGTATTTATACGGCCGACCAAAACTAGTGGTTTGAAATGTGTCGAAGTTCGAAGTGTCGGGCACTGCGGCTAAGATTCGCCTAAGATTCGTCTAAGATTCGCCTCAGCTGCTTGGTCTTCGGCCCGTGGTCCTTTGAGTTGAATGGGGCGTGCACTCACTCCCCGGTCAGCCGATAAAGCTCGATAAACTGCGCGGGGGTTAGCTCTTCGGCGCGTGCGGTTGGCAGTAAACTCATCTTCTCAAAAGCGCTCTCGAGATTCTCTTGAGCTTTAGGACTCAAAACGGCGCCGAGGTTTTTCTTCAATAACTTTCGTCTGTGCGCGAAGCCGGCTTTGGCGAATTTTAAAAATCCGTTAGGCGTGCCTTTTAAGCCAAAATCAGGTTCGACCCGCCGCCTGAAAACCAAGACGCGGCTGGCGACATTCGGAGCCGGATGAAAATCTTTTGGGCCAGCGTCGACAACGGTCGACGTTTCCCAAAAGGCTTGAATGATCACGGTCAGCAAGCCGTATTCTTCGGTCTTAGCGCGCGCACCGATTCGTTGCGCGACTTCTTTTTGGAACATCAAAATCATGCGGCCCACACCGGCGGGCTCGATGCTTCGTTCAATCGCGATGCTCGACGAAATCTGGTAAGGAAGATTACTGACGAATACGGTTTTCTCTTGAAGGCCCAGCGTTCGCCAATCAGTCTGCAGAGCATCCTCTTCGAAGACTCGCATCGTGCCCGAAGCCTCCAGCGCCTCAAGCGAAGTCGCCGCCCGAGGATTCGACTGCGCATTGAGCGCATCGGCTTTCATGCGCCACTCGGCCGCAAAGTTTTTGTCGAGCTCAATTAACGTCAAACGCCGTCCGTCTTCGCGCGCGATTTCAATGAGATCATCGGTCAAAGCACCCAAGCCTGGCCCGACTTCAATCATCTCGGTAAAAGGCTCGGCTTTTAAGGCGAAAATGATTTTGTCGATAACGTGATCAGAGATCAGAAAGTTTTGTCCAAGTGAACGCTTTGGGCGACCGGCGTTCAACTCCGCGAGGCGAGCGAAGATCCGATCTTTGCGACTAGCGCGATCGAAACTCATGTTTTTGCCTTTCGAAGCCAGCCGGGTAAATTATCGGGCAGTGGGGCGGCACCCAACGGCGCGCGTGGTTCTGGCCCAAGAGATTGCGACGAAACTTCGCCGCGATTCAAGCGTTCGATGCCGGCGTATCCAATCATTGCCGCATTGTCGGTGCAGTAGCGAATCGGCGGAATAACAAGCTGAATACCGTTAGCCGACGCCCACGCCTCTCCACGTGCGCGCAATCGCGAATTCGCCGAAACGCCGCCAGTTAAGACTGCGCGCTTAAGTCCATTCGCGCGAACCGCGCGGTCGAGACGATCAATCAAAACATCGACAAGAGCCTCCTGAAAAGAAGCGCAAAGATCTGGCAACAGTCCGGAGACAACAGGCTCGCCCGCGAGCGCCGCAGCCGACTGAGCGTGCATCTCAAGGCGCTCAGCTTCAGTCAGGTTTTGGACCGTCCGCAACGCCGAGGCCTTCATGCCAGAAAAACTAAAATTTAAATGCTCTTCGTTCATAAACGAACGTGGAAACGAAAACCGCGCCACCGATCCACCACTCGAAAGGCGATCAACGCGTACTCCGCCCGGAAAACCTAAGCCCACCATTTTACCGAATTTATCAAACGCTTCGCCGGCCGCATCATCGATTGTGCGTCCAAGAACCGAGTACTCGCCCAAGCCATCAATGCGATATAGCGACGTATGCC
>JAYTHQ010000218.1:0-4167 GCA_043732445.1 Bdellovibrionales bacterium
GGCACCGATGTCGAGGCCATGCGGATCATTCAAAGCGGCCGCGAGATATTCACTCGGTACGACCGCGCTGGCCGGCTCATCGAGAAGACGATCAACTAAATTTAAGTCGAAATTAATTAACGTGTGGCCCGGATCTCGGTGCGCTCAAGCGCGCCTCCGGCGCCCACACTCTGAATCGCGCTATAAACCAAAAGTGCCATCAGCGCCGTCAAGAAACCCAACGCAAGAAAGATGCTGGTTGTGCCCCAAAAAGAGCGCGCCCCTTCTTCACGTTTTGCTGGGTCTCGGTACGACGGGCTCATAACGGTTTGCCTTAGGCCTGCGGCCACGGGTGTCAGAAAATCACTGCCATAAGTGAATGTTAGCCATATCCGTGCCAGCCTCGGTAGGGTCACTTTGGGAGGTCAAATGACGACAACAACTCCGAATTCCCTAGCAAAGCGCGTGTACGATATCTCGCACCTGACCGGTTCGTTTCTACTCCGCTCAGGTCTCACCTCGACAGAGTATTTTGATAAGTACCAATTCGAAAGTGACCCCACCCTTTTGCGTGAAATCGCAAAAGCGCTCGCGCCACTTCTCCCGAAAAAGACTGATTACCTCGGCGCCTTAGAAATGGGCGGGATTCCGATCGCGACCGCTCTTTCGCTCGAAACCGGAATTCCAGTCGTCTTCGTTCGTAAAACTGCAAAAGAATACGGAACATGTAAATTTGCCGAAGGACCCGCGATCAAAGGCAAGTACCTCACCTTGATCGAAGACGTGATCACGACAGGTGGCCAAGTCGTCACGAGCTGCGAAGATTTAAGGAGCGAGGGCGCGCTCATTGAAGACGTCTTATGCGTCATCGACCGCAGCGAAGGCCGTACAGAAAAAATCACCGCTGCAAAATTAAACGTCCATGCACTCTTCACGATGGCACAGCTCAAAGCCCACGCCTAACTGCCGTAACTACTTCTCGCCAACCACGTAGGCGATCCAGGCCAGGCATTCCTCACCTTTTTCGGCGCGCTTAAAGACTCCATCTCCGGAACCGGCGCGCGTTGTGCCTTCCCAGTAGACGTGCGTTTTTCTGAAACCTGTTTCCCGCATCATTTCGCGGAGCTCAGGAATGGTCCACATGCGCCAGTCGTAAGTGAAAACCTTTTCGATTTTTTTCTTACCTTTAGGTTTGAAGTGGATGTGAAACATCGCGTAGTTCGTAATTGGATCGAAGCTCGCTTGATCCCAATAGTAATCAAAGGTCTTATGTTTCGTGATCTCTTGGTTCGCCGCATAACATTGGCTGCCGCCAAAGACATCGGCAACCATGATGCCACCCGTGTTCAAGGTCGCGTAGCAGTTATGCAAGTACGACTTCATCATCGAGCGGTCTTTAAAAATAAAGTGCGAAAAATTCATCGCGGCTATTAAATCGGCTTTAGGCAAACCCGGATTTAAAACGTTCTCCTGAACGATCTTGACCCGATCACGCTGCGACAGATTGAGCTTGGGCAAATAGTTCGAGAGTCCATAGAGAATTGGCTCTGAATCGAGATCGACGCCGTACGCGCGAAACTTAGGTCCCATCTTGACCCACTCACAGCAAATGCTGAATGTTCCGCAAAAATCTTCGCGCAACGTTGACGGCTCACGGCCACGCAATTCTTTGTACGTGCTTTTCAAAAAATCGACGTCGTGATCGGGCGCTTGCACCGAATTTCGGTAGTACCAATATTTGTCGAACGACGGCGCCTGATTCTTGATTTTCATTAAGGCTCCTCGGCCAGAAGTTCGCGCGTCTCGTGCAAAATATCTTCGAGATGCGGAACCGACGCTTCTTCAAGGTTCGGGTGAAGACCAATGCCGGGCAGGTTTTTGCCAGCAAGAACACGCGGGCGAGCCATCAGTTCGTAGAACAGCTCCATCGTCGCGCGGTAAGCTAGATGTTCGCCAAAGTTGGTCACTTCCGTGTCTTCATTTACGAATAGGACGCGACCGGTTTTCGAGATCGACGCTTTTATCATTTGCCAGTCGTAAGGGTACAGCGAACGAAGATCGATGACCTCAACCGACGTCCCTTCTTCACGAAGCATGTCAGCAACACGATTACACAGTGGCAACGTCCGGCCGTATGAAACGAGAGTTGCTTTGTCACCGTCTCGGGTGATTTTACCTTCGCCAATTTTTATCGCGAACTCTTTTAGCTCGGGCCATTTTGGTTTCCAGTTCACTCGGTCACCTTGGACGGGCGCATCGATCATCGACTTCAAAGTTTTTTCATCGGCCGGCTCACCCGGGATCAACTCATCACCGCGAACGCGCATCAGCGCCTTCGGTTTCAAATACAAGACCGGGTTCGGATCTTGGATCGCCGAGATCATCAGCCCGTACGCATCTAGAGGCGTCGATGGGCAGACGACTTTCCAACCAGGAATGCGCGTCGCCCATGAATCAAAACTATGTGAATGATAAATCGAGCCGCGAATGCCGGTACCTACCGGAGTCATCACAACGATGGGCATCGGGTACTGACCGTTCGAAGCCCAGAGTGTGTTGCCCGCCATCTTCAAGAGATCGATGGTATTAAAAATATAATCGCAGAACTGAATCTCGGCGACGCAGCGGTCCCCGGCAAGTCCGAGCCCGATGGCGGTCGATATAATTCCGCGCTCATCGAGCGGCGTGTTCCAGGTATTTTTCAAGCCTTGAGTTGCCGTGAAAACTCCACCGAGTGGTGCGCCCACGTCTTCGCCAAAAATATCGGTGACACCGAGGCGTGATTCACCGACGTGAAGAGCCATTCGAATAGCTTGTGCCATATTTGCCATTAGAATTTTCTCCAGTCTGCGTTCTCGTTATTTGCGTAGACGTGATCCCAGATGGTCGACGCTGCCGGCACACCTTCGGTACGAACCTGATCTGCCGCCGCGACAGACTCCGCTTCGTACTTTGCCCAGATGGCTTTCAGTTCGGTACCTGTAATGACCTTTTGATCGACCGACTTTTTCTCGAACATTTCAACCGGGTCTTGAGCATCGCGACGATTCGCTCCGTCGGCCGAGGAGTGGCCGAACAAGCGCGAAACTTCAAACTCCGCGACGACGGGCTTGCCAGTTTTACGGATATAGTCCATTTCGGTTTGAATCGCGAGATACGACTCGATCGGATCGTTGCCGTTCACGACGGCCGTTCGAATTCCAAACGCTTTGCCGCGATCCGAGACGTGCTTTTCTCCATGCTGGGTTTGGTACGAGGTTGAGATTCCCCAGCGATTATTTTGAATCGTGATGAACATCGGGAGCTCTTGGCCCGGACGCGACGCCCAAATTAATGACGATGCAAAATCGCCTTCGGCAGAACCCGCATCGCCACCCGTGACGATCGTAATGCCTTTTGATTTACGCCGACGTTGCGCGATCGCCGTACCGATAGCGAAGCCGTACTGAACTTCGATCGGCGACGTGATCGGAACGACGTTCCACTGCGGAAAGCAATAATGGTTACAGAAATTGCGCCCGCCCGTTGACGGGTCGGTCGACCGATTCATCATCAAGCGAAGCGAGTCGATCATCGTCATGCCCATGGCAATCAACGTCGGTGTCGCGCGGTAATGCATGTGCAAGAAGTCATGCTGCGGACCATGTCCCTTGTTGACATGAAGTCCAAGCGGAACGCCAAAGGCTTCTTCACCGGGCCCGCCGATCCAGAAAAACGAATCGCCTGTTTTATAAACCTTGATCAATCGCTCTTCGAGAACTCGAGCTTTGATCATCAGATCGAGCATATTCAGCTGAACCTGCTTAGGCAGCGTCATGTTGCTCGAGATCGTTACGCCAGCCGTCTTCGCAGCCACTTTCGCGGGAGCCTGGGGGGCCCGCACGGGAGTCTTTTTTGAAACCTGATTTTTTCGCATCTGTTACGTCAACTCCGCCAATTGGCTCCGGTGAATTTGCATCGCGTATCCACTCGAAAATAGGTACTGGAGGCCCCATTTCCTGTCAATGAACGCCCCGGCTTCTGGGGCCTCCAAAAACAAAAACGCCCCTGCAAAAGCAGAGGCATCATCGAGGCTCACTGCCTGCGCCTAGAAGCTTCTTCAGCGAGTCTTCTTGGACGCATCGACGGCCTTCGCATCAGTCAACGTGATGCCGTGCTGAAGCGCTAAAAGATCAGCAGCCACGTTTG
>JAYTHQ010000219.1:0-4165 GCA_043732445.1 Bdellovibrionales bacterium
GCGCTCGGCCTTTACGGAATTGCGATTGCCGCTGTCGGCATGCTCGCAGGAACAGCCGTCGTAATGACGGTCGATGCTTACGGACCTATCGCCGACAACGCCGGCGGAATTTCTGAAATGTCGGGTCTCGGGTCTGATGTCCGAGATATCACCGACGAACTCGATGCGGTCGGTAACACGACGGCAGCAATTGGCAAAGGTTTCGCGATTGGTTCAGCGGTTTTAACGGTTATCGCACTCTTTAGCGCGTTCAACATGGAAGTGAATCACGCGCGCAAAGTCGCCAACATGGCCGCGCTTTCGCTTGAGCTGACGTCAGCTCGCGTGTTGATCGGTATCTTACTCGGCTCAATTTTACCGTTCCTCGTTGGTTCAACAACGATGACAGCAGTCGGTCGTGCAGCACAAAAAATCGTCGTCGAGATCGGTCGTCAGTTCCGCGAGATTCCGGGTTTGCGCGAAGGCACAGCTGAACCAGAGCCGGCTCGCATCGTCGACATCGCAACTCGTGCAGCTCTTTTCGAAATGATTTTACCAGGAATGATCGCGGTCGTAGCACCCGTCGCCGTTGGCTTCTTGCTAGGACCAGCGATGCTCGCGGGCTTGCTGGCTGGGTCGCTCGCAGTCGGAGCCGCGATGGCGCTCTTTATGGCGAACGCCGGCGGGGCTTGGGACAACGCGAAGAAGTCGATTGAGAAAGGCCTTCTGCCCGGGCACAAAAAAGGCTCAGAAGCCCACAAAGCCGCCGTCGTCGGCGACACCGTTGGCGATCCGTTCAAAGACACATCTGGCCCCGGCGTCGCGATTTTGATCAAAGTCATGAGCGTCGTTTCGTTACTCATAGCTGGCCTCATCGCCACCATCGGCGGCTGAGAGAAGTCGACGGGCACCTACAGCTGTCAAAAGTTATGACACTTCTCGAGCCCGCACAGGTGGCGCCGCCCTTGAATAAATGCCTCGACACGTGAGCCGCGAATTGTCGAAGTCCGTCGCGAATAGGCGGAATCGCCGGCTCTACCTCGTTTAAACTACCATTTAGCAAAGGCGCGAAGTCTCAGCGTTCTTGGCCCTGGCATTGCCTTATCTGTTTAGAGCGAGATCGGAAACTCCCGGCGACGGAACGCGAGTGAAAGGCGTTCACGGGTGAAACGACGAATTTTGCCGCTAGTTTTTTTGAAATGGTGCCCAAGATGAATTTGCTAAAGCCGACATTCAAACTGCTGATCACTGCTGCACTCGCAAGCTCGTCGAGCAGTTTTGCCGAAACGACGAAGGCGGCTCCGCGAAAGCGAGCGAGTCTTCAGCTTGATCTCAGGGAACTGGTCAACCAAGCCACTGGCACCCCGATACCGACTCGAACAAAGATAAGACCTCAACCTGAGCCGACGCCAGCGGCTGCTCTTCCTGATACAGACCGCCCGAAACAATACGTCGTACTCTCATTCGACGGATCAAGAAGTATTCAGATGTGGAAAGAAGCACGGGCCCTCGCGATCGAACAAAATATTGGCTTAACAGTTTTCATGTCAGGTGTTCATTTTTTGCCCGAATCACTTCTCAAGAAAAACTACGACCCACCTGGCTCGAAATATGGCCCGGGCGCGTCTGCCATCCGAAAAATTCTCGATTCGGAAGCCGACACAATTCCGCTTCGCATGGAGCAAGTCGAAGACGCGGTTGGCGAGGGGATTGAAGTCGGATCACATGCAGTCGGACATTTCGACGCCGGCGTCTTGAACTGGTCAACGACGGATTGGGTTTCTGAGCTCACGCAATTTCAAAATATTTTATTGAATATCTTTTCGCTCAATAGTTTACCTGAGCGCTATCACGGCGAAGCGAGAGCCTGGAAACAATTGATCGGAGATTCACTGAAAGGTTTCCGCGCGCCATTGTTGGCAACGAACGGAACGCTGGCGCCGGCGCTACAAAAACTTGGTTACCGCTACGACGGATCCGAAGCTTACCCGATGGAGTGGGGGAAGTGGCCATTTAAGAAAAAAGATGCCGACATCTGGGAAGTTCCGATGGCGCAGATTCCAATTGTCGGAACCGCAAAAACTCAAGTCGGCATGGACTACAACTTCTACGCCTTCGATTCCAAAGCGACGCCCGATTTAAAGAATAGCGCGTTCTATTCGCAACGCTGGTACGACTCATTGATGAACTACTTTCATCATAATTATTACGGGAATCGCGCGCCGGTTCACGTTGGTGCTCACTTCGACGATTACAACGGCCGAGCTTATTTCAACGGCTTCTTCCGCTTTGCACGAGCGATTTGTCACAAGCCTGAGGTCGTTTGCGTCACGGGCTCTGAGCTCATTAGAAAAATGCAATCTCTTGGTCCCGATCGTATTGCTGATTTTCAAAAAGGAAAATTCACGAAGCTTCCGGCGCCCGTAGAATTGAAACCTGCAACGAAGCTAGATATTAAGATCGCCTGGCAGCCGCTCGACGGCGGAAAACTTTTAATCCAAGCTTTGGGCAAAGATGCGCCGACCATTGCGAACGGACTCCACGTTCATGTTTACGCCGATCAAAAGCAAATCGGTAAATCCGTTGGTGACGTCAAAATCCCACTGATGACCGGAACGATACAGTTCCAGGTTCGCATTTATAAAAACGGAACCGAAGTTTTGAGTTCTACGCGTCGAGGCAACGTACGTGCGGGCTCTCTCAGCACGCTCGAAACGAAAGATCGCGAGCTGCTCCTGCAAACTGGTGATCTTCCGGGCGCCCACGGCTTGCCCGATCCATCGGGTCTGTTGTCGCTACCGGCGCGTCGCTGATCCCGCCACCGGTCCTGACCACGGTTTGGTCGAAGACGAAGCGCTGCGAGCGAACGACGGTTTACGTTTGCGTGTATCGAGAGCGCCTTTGTGCGGCTTTGCGCCACCCACTAAATTTTGTTTAGCGCCGAACGATGGCGTTGGCGCGTGGGCCCCACGCGCATCGGGCGTGGAACGAGGGGCGTAACCCAATTTGCCAGCACGTTGTTTTTGGGCAAACTCAGAGCGCGATTCGAATTCGTCACGAATCTTTTGAGCCTTCGCTGAATTGTAGCCATCCGTGTGCTCAGCCGTGCGCTCTCGGCGAGCTGGGCGGTCGGCCTTGCGACCAAATTTGTACGGCTTTGGATTCTCGCGCTGCGGGCGTTCCGTACGCTCAGTCCGTTCAGCTCGTTCCGGCTTTTCGGGACGCGGCGTTTGCGGGCCATATTTGTACGCAGATTTGTCGGACTTAGTAGACACCGCGCCTTTTCGTGCATCGCCGACACGCGAGGGCTTAGCGAATTTTTTTACGGGCGCCATCGCTTCGTAAGCAGTTGCGAACGGCTTCGGGCGATCTTTCGGCGAAACACTCGAGAAGGCGCTCTTAGCCGAAGCATTTTTGTAACCCGAACGGGCAGCCCCCCGGCCTTGGCCTTGCGATGGTAAACCCATGATGCGCAGGATCTGATTCCAGCGACCGCGCTCCTGCTGAGTGACGAACGCGATCGAGTGACCTTCTTTGCCGGCGCGGCCTGTGCGGCCAATACGGTGGATGTAATCTTCAGGAACCATCGGCAAATCATAATTCACCACGTGGCGAACGTGATCGATATCGAGACCGCGCGCGGCGATATCGGTCGCGACTAAAATGCGAATCTCGCCGCCGCGAAACTTCGTGGTGACGCGGCGGCGGGCGCCTTGCGTGAGATCGCCATGTAAGGCTTCGGCCTGGTGACCTGCGTCTGCTAGCATCGACGCCACAACGTCTGCTTTCACTTTTGTTTTTGTAAACACGATGATCGAGCCGGCCATTCCGTCGATCTCGTGCATCAGCTTCGGCGTTTTATCGGCTTCACGAACTTCGATAACGTCTTGTTTGATTTTTGCGACCGGACGATTCTCTTCGCCGATCGCGACTCGTGCTGGATTTTTTAAATACTTCGCGACGAGCCCGCGAACTTCGGTCGGCAACGTCGCCGAAAACATCATCGTCTGACGAACAACCGGAAATTTCTTAACGATCATTTCAATTTGCGGTGCAAATCCCATATCGAGCATGCGATCTGATTCGTCGAGAACCAAATAATCGAAATCCTGAAGTTTCAAAGTTCCGGTCTCGATGTGATCGATCAATCGGCCGGGCGTGCCAACGACAAACGCCGGATCCATAT
>JAYTHQ010000220.1:0-4161 GCA_043732445.1 Bdellovibrionales bacterium
TTCAGGTCGGCCTCAGCGGCACGACAGCCGTCGAGAATCTCTGTCTTGTCTGCCGTGCGCGCAACCAACGCAACGCTGCCGATAAACTCGGCCGCAACAACAGGGCTCGCTATTTAAATTCGCTTCGGTGATCAAAAGCAGTGTGTGGCGCAGGCTGCTGGTTGGTTTCGGCCTACTTTTCGCCAGCAGTCGTGCTGTAATCAGCAAATGAGAAATGAAAGTGTCGAGACCTTGGCTTTAGCTTTTTTTGATGATCCGGTCATGAAGCACTTTTTACCTCTCGAGGCAAAACGTCTGAGGGCGCTTCGCTTGCTGATGCGGTTTTTTATCGCGCTCTCGAAAATAAATGGTCGGTTCGACGAATCGTTCGAAGGTCGAAAAGGCGCGATGGTGAGCTTTCATCACGGGCATTATCCGATTCCAATTTTTAGAACGATACCGGTTGTTTTACGTTATGCGGTGCCGGCTCTCTTTATCGGAATTCGTCCTTCGACCGTCTGGAACGCGCTGAAACTTCTGTCTATTATTGAAGGCCTTCATCCAGACGAAGCTCATCATTACGTTTTGGTGATCGGAGTTTTGCCGGTCGAGCAGGGCAAAGGTGTCGGGAGCGAGTTGATGGCTCCACTTTTAAAAGATGCCGATGAAACCAATACGGCAGTTTATCTTGAAAGTTCTGATCCCCGTAATCTTTCGTTTTACAAAAAGCTCGGCTTTGAAAATCTCGAAGAGATCCGACCTCTCAAACGTGCGCCGCCCCTTTGGCGAATGCTAAGGCAGCCAGTACGTACATGATGTGGTTCTCTGAACCGATGTCATTTGCTTTTGAAGTAGCCTCTGATTTTTAGGCCAGGTTCTTCGAAAAGGACCGTGGCTAGAACCGCGAGTCCGAAGCCGGTGACGATGAAGACTACGCAACCAACTGGTGTCCGTCCAAAAAACGAGAGCACGACAAAGTAAAACAACATGTGCCACAAATAAAAATTGTAGCTGAAATACGAAATAACCCGAAGCCAACCGAGCCACCGCAGTCTCGCGTTCAGACAAGCGATCAAGGCTAGAAAGCACGCGAAAGAGATTCCGCCGTGGAAAAGCCCGTTCGTGAAGAGTGGGCTCGCAAGCGCTACGTCCAGGTAAATGAGGGTTGCGGCCAGCGCTATTGCGGCCAGAAGAAAAAGTGCCTGCATTGCTTTTGAAAAGAGACGGTCGCGCGTGACGAGCCAAGCGCACAGGCCCCACATCATCGCATCGATCCGCGAATGCGTGGTCACGAGTGTTTCGTGCCCGTGAAGAGCTAAGTTAATTCGAACAAGAGTTATCAAAACGATAGCGGCTAAAATTAAAACAGCGAGCCGATGTTTTGAAGGAGTTTTAAACTTCGACAAGCTCAGCGCCGCAATCGGTAAAATGACATAAAAATGCTCTTCGACACAGAGGGACCAGACATGCGCAAAGATAAAGCTGTCTTGGGCGCGGTAGTTAGCCAAGAAGAGGACATACTTTGGTACGTTGATCAGATGTAAAACGGCGTCGGGCTCGAGGCGCCGGTAGAGAAAGTAACTCACGAATCCGGCGAAAGTTAAAAAAGCAAAATACGAAGGGAGAATTTTAGTGGCCCTGGAAAGGTAAAAATGGCCTACGTCTATCGGCGAGCGCTTCATTAGTTTTTCGAGCAAGGGGCCGCCAACAAGAAACCCTGAAATCACAAAAAAGAGATCAACGCCGAGAAAGCCGTAAGGGAGATAATGATAGTGATAAAGTACGACGCTTAAAATCGCTAGCCCTCTCAGGTAATCGAGACCGGGTAGGCGTTGGGGGTTGACGAGCGCTTTGCGCCAATGTGTCCATACGCCGTCAAAGTGTCTCAAGATTTCACGGAGGGCAGATTTATTTTAAAAATGGGCTCACGTCTTCCTGGATGCCCAAATAATTTCTTCAGACTTCGCGCCCCAATTGAGCGTGCGCGCTAAGATAAATAGAAAATCGCTCAGGCGATTTAAATATGAAATGATGAGGGGGTCGACATCGGACCCATCGGTTTGTGATTCGCTTAAGGCAACGCACAATCTTTCGGCCCGGCGGCAGACCGTTCGGGCGACATGAGCGTGCGCAGCTGGGACTGAGCCGCCCGGCAGGATGAAATTCTTAAGCGCGGGGAGCGAGGCAGAGAACTCGTCCATCTTGTGTTCGAGCTCTACGATATGTGCTTCACGTAGTGAAGGAAGCTTTTCGCGTAACTTCGCGTCTTCACACGCCAAGTGACTTCCGATATCGAATAAGTCGCTCTGCACCCGTTGAATAAAAACTTGATGAGAGGCGAGCTGTTTTGGCCGGTCCATCGTAGCCAACACGACGCCGATCACGCTGTTGAGTTCGTCGATGGTGCCGTAAGTTTCAAGGCGCAAATGCGCTTTCGAAACACGAGTGCCGCCAATCAGACTTGTTTTACCTTTGTCTCCGGTGCGCGTATAAATCTTGGGTGAACCTTCATTCATGGACCAGATCATAGTCAGGGAACCACGAAAGGAAAGCGCCAAATGTCGCAAGCTCACAAGTCACTTCTCGTAACGATCCCGCACTCGGGCGAACGAGTTCCAGCCGAGACGCCTTGGCTCGCTGCGCTGCCTGAGGTTTTGCTCATGTACGACGTCGATCGTTACGTAGATCGACTTTATGAACCGGCGATAACAAAAATCGGCTTGCCGTTTGTGAAGACGGACTGGCATCGCTACGCGATCGATCTCAACCGCCTCCCTGATGATGTCGATCAAGATTCGGTCGAGGGGCACAAAAACGTGCCTGGCAAATTCGCGCGCGGACTTCATTGGACGATCACGACGGCAGGTCAAAAGCTTCAGCCAAAACCGATGACCCAAGCGCAGCACGAGGAGCTCGTCACAAAATATTTTGAACCATTTCACGCAACCGTTCGCGACGAGCTTGCCAAGCTCCGTGCGAAACATAAGACGGTCTACCACCTCGATGCGCACAGCATGCCGAGCGTTGGTACGAAAGAGCACCGAGACCCAGGCGAGCGTCGCGCCGACATCGTGATCAGTGATTGCAACGGGATGAGCTGTTCGCCCGAGTACCGAGATTTAGTCGTCGCCGCCTACGAAAGAGCGGGCTTTAAAACGCGAGTGAATTGGCCTTACGGCGGCGGGCGAGTGACAGAAACCTACGGCCGACCGAAGCAAGGTCAGCATTCGATTCAAGTGGAGCTGAACCGCGCGCTGTATATGAATGAGGCGACCAAGCAGCTCCGCGAGGATCTCTTGCCTGAGATGCAAAGCCGAATTTCTAAAGCGTTAGAGGGAGTTTACGACGCTTTACCGACGTAAAAAATAATTTTAAGACAGAACCAGACAGAGAAGAGCCAATCTACGCGCCCGCGGCGCAGTATTGACCACACGGGCATCTCTTAGATTATGGTTCGCTTCGAGTTTGAAAGAGGGCGCTCTAATATGCAGAATTCGTTTTTTCCGGTCCAGGCGAGCTCTTCTTTTATAATTAAAAGAACTCGCGCTTCGAAAAAGAAAACCCTGATTGCGATCATCACGATCTACGCGGCCGCCGGAGCAATGGCCTTCATCGCGTTCAGTGCTTCGCGATCAGCCGGTGCAAATCCAGCGGTTTCTAATCTCGCGCGCTAAGCATTTGTTTTTGGCATTCCAAAGGTCTATCGTTCTAGCGTCATGAAGAAACCGCGGATTCTGAAATTTTTGGCGTCAATCAAGCTCGCGGTCGTCGTGATCATTGCGCTCGGGTCGATGACCGCTTGGGGCACGTTCGTTGAAGCGAAATACAACGATGCCGAAGCGGCCGCAAAAATCGTTTATCACTCGCCCTTCATGTTCGCGATACTGGGATTTTTCGCGGTCAATCTCATCGCGGTGATGGCCGATCGATGGCCGTGGCACGAGCGGCACGTTGGATTCATTCTTGCGCACATTGGCCTTCTGACTTTAATGCTCGGAGCCGTCATGACAATGACGCTCGGTCTCGACGGCTCGATGACGGTGAACCTCGGCGAGACCTCAAAGCAAGTGATCACGGGTGAAACTGACCTTTCACTTTACTCGTCGATGGACGCAACGAAGTGGCGACCGATTGATCATCGCGAGGTCGACTTTTTTCGGCATCGCCCCACCGAACAAAAGC
>JAYTHQ010000221.1:0-13055 GCA_043732445.1 Bdellovibrionales bacterium
ACTTGTCTGGCTTGAAGCGGTGCTCGACGAGTAAAATTTCGCTGTCGCATTCGTTGCATCGAGACTGAGTTCAAACGCCTGTCGCAACCGATCTTGAGGATTAACGTTAATCACTTCGCCTCGTGATGACGATTTCAAAACTGCGAAAACAGTCACCGATGGAAACAAAAGCTGCTGAGTTGACGGGGTTGAAAAATAAGTGCCGTTTCCGCCAGGGGCAAAATGCAAAAACCCAGCGCTGATGCTGCCGAGGCCCGCCACGTCAGGAAATAAATCGACAGGGCCTGTCACCTCTCGAAATGAGGTATTCTGATTTGTAATTTTTGTGACATCGCTCGCAACGACGGTCGCGTTTGACGGCGTGACTCGAATCACGAGCGCAGATGAAACCAGAAGCTTTTGCGCCAAAAGCTCGAGGGTTAAAAACTCGCCCGAGCCGCCGTACGTCGTTTGCGTAAAATCGCAAGCCCCGATTGAAAGCGTCGCCACAACAAGGCTCATCCCTGCCACCACACGACGCAAAAATAGAGTTCGAAATCGACGCTTCACCACAGGAGCTTATCGGCTAAAACTATCCAAGTTTTGAACCCGCCCTCTCATTTTGAGACAGTTCATCTAAAGCCTGAACTTCAGCAGCACGTTTGACTGTTTTAAAAGCTCGATCATTTCAGCGTGACTGCCACCTTTGTCCGGATGAAACACGCGCGACAAAACTCTTTTAGCGTTGTTCAAGGTTATCTCATCAACCGGCAACGTCAGCGCAAACCCATTGACCTCAAAATAGGCGAAGGCTGCCTTTACGTCTTCAGGCAAATTCAAAGAGAACGCAGAAGTTTTGATCGACTCTCGTTGCTCTCGAGCCGCGCGGTCTGATTTCAGATTCTTCGCGCGTTGCTTTTGCGCCTGGTATGCTTGTTTGCGGTAGTCGGCCTGTTTGTTCTTTAAGTTTGCCTGCCGCTCGGCAAATTCTGGATCGGCCGCGCGTGCCGGACTCGTTTTACTTTTGAGTAAGTCATCTTTTTCGATAGCCGTTTTCGATTCAAAAAAATCTGGCGATTTGACTCTGGCAAGAACTAGAACAGCCCACACGTGCTTACAAAACTGACCTTTTTTTGAGGCCGGGCATGAACAATCGACCAAAAATGTTTCGCTCTCAATCGAGGCCGCACGAAAAGTCACTCGCAAGAGAGTCGTCCCGCGCACCGACCCCTCGATTTGAGTATCGGAGCCGAGCTTTAAGAAAACGGACTTCTTTTTTAGAAGTTCGTCGGCAGCATGCCGAACTTCGGGTTTAAAAAAATGACTGAATGGGTCTTCGGCCGACATTGGGATTAAAACTATCTCAAAAACGCTGTTTTCTCATTTCATTTTCTGATTTGCTAAAGGCCGATGACAAACAGCCAAAAATCGCCCCTCGAAGGCATCACGCTCGAAATGATCCTCACCAAACTTGTCGAGACCTATGGGTGGCAACGTCTCGGTGAAAAAATTCGGATCAATTGCTTTATCGAAAATCCGAGCCTCAAATCGAGCCTGACGTTTTTGCGCAAAACTCCGTGGGCACGTACAAAAGTTGAACAGCTCTATATCTGGCGGTCGGAAACCGGCTGGGATCCGCGCGACAATCAGAAATAAAGCCTATCATTAAGCAAATTCGCTCAAATGCACTTCACCTTTGTAGCCAGCAGGTGCTTTTGGTGCTGTGCCTTTTTCAATAGCTTCGGCGAAAATCACGGCTTCGTCTTTTTTGAACTCAGAGAAAAACTTCGCGACCTTCGGAAATTCCGTATCGAAGTTTATGAATTTTGCACCCGCACGACCGACGCCGTAAAAATACGCGTCGGCAATTGTTGGCTTATCGGCCACAAGCCACCCGTGCCGGTTGATCATCTTTTCGACGTGTTTGAACTTTGCCGGCACGATATCCATCATCGCTTTTTGTTTGAGGCCCTCGTGTGCGCTCGCATCTTCGATCCATCGCTCTGGGTGATAGATCGGACCAAACGACGCATGCAGTTCCGTGGTCAAGAATGACATCACTTGATTGAGTCGGTCGAACTCCGGGGTGCCTTGTCGAAAAGCGATATGCTTTTTCAAACCCAAAAATCCGATGTGCTGCAAGATCGCGGCGCTTTCGGTTAGAACACCTTCGCCTGACTTGAATGTCGGAACCAGCCCGAGCGGATTCAGTTTTCGGTAAGCTTCTGATTTCATCGCCTCTTGGTCGATCCGACAGAGTTTAAAAGGCATCGCGAGCCACTCGAGCGCGACGATCGAACCGAACGCACAAGTCTCTGGGGTATAAAACAAAACTGGAACCATCTGAAAACCTCAATCTTTTGTGGGCGAACTTTGACCGAGTAGCGTTAGTTTATCGTGGCATTGCGACTGGCAATCTGATTTCGAAACTCGCTCCCTGACCCTCTACACCTTTGGCCGTGATCGATCCACCGTGGAATTTCACGATTCTCTGGACGGTCGCAAGCCCGATTCCGCTGCCTTGAATCGGGAGGTGTTCATGAGCCCTTTTAAAGGGCGCGAAGATATCGGTATTGAATTTGGGGTCAAAGCCAATGCCATTGTCGCGCACATGAATGGTATGGAAACCGTCTTTTTCAGAACTCTCAATCGAGATTTTGCATTTTCGTTCAGGTGAACAAAATTTTAGACTGTTAGCGATGAGATTTTGGAAGAGCTGAGCTATTAAAACCGGATCGCCAAAAAGATGCGGCATCTTTTTAATCTGGACCTCAGCATGCGCGGCTTTGATAGCGGGCCCTAACATCTCGACGGTGTTCGTAACTGCGGCCAAGCTATCAAAACCTACGAATGGCAGATTTTCTTTTCCAAGTTTCGCATACGCCAAAAGTTGATCGATGAGCTCTATCATTTTCTTGGCCGTTCGGTGAATCGTCGTCGCTGCTTTCGCCGCTACATCCTGGTTTCCCTTTGAATCGATGAGGAGCTCAGAATAACCGATGATCGTGCCGGCTGGTGACCGCAGATCGTGAGCAGCGACACCCGCGAAACGCGCGAGGTCGAGATTGCTCTCTTCGAGCAGCTGGCTCGCATCGACGAGCTCTTTCTCGCGCAACTTCGAAAACTCTGTCGCCGCAGAAGAAATTGAAACATCAAAAAAAAGGTCGACGAGACGGATCAGGTCGACCGAATCGGCCCGGTCACTTTTCAGTTCGTCAAAAACCAGATTTTTTAAAATGGAATACTCGCCGATCAGCTGCGGGAGAGTGTAATCACCAAAAGAGTGACGCTGCTGACCATGAATTTTACTGACGTGTTTTGGGTTCTGCAGAATACCGGTTTCGACGACCTCACAGAGAAGGCTCATGAGATCGGGCAAGTGGTCGCGAACAGCCTGCCGCGATTTATCGGTTGCGGCAGAGAATCTTTCTTTTGAAAGTGTGATCCAGCTATCAAGCACGCGATCGGAATTTAAGCGTAAAGCGCAGGGTTGGCCCATGGAACCTCGTTAGAGGTAACCTGCACCGAAAACTCTCATCGGTAAACTACATTCTCGATGTTGAGGTTCTGGGTTGAAGAACAAGGCCGCTTAAGTCTCGCTCCGCGAGAGCTTCACTTTTCGCTGGAGCTCCTCGATTTTATCGAGCTCGTTAGTGGTATGTTGTTTGATCGTCACAAACTCTTCATGGAGCTTTGTGAGTTCTTCGTCGGTGTGCCGATCAAGGTCGATCATGATATTTCGCGCTTTGCGGTTGGCTCGAATCAGCTCATCCATTTTCAAATGAAGCATTTTCGAATCACGATTCTGAGAATTCTGGATCAGGAACACCATCAGAAACGTAATGACGTTGGTGCTGGTGTTGATCACCATCTGCCAGTTTTCTGAAAAGTGATAATAAGGCCCCGAACTCGCCCAAATAATAACGATCAAGACCATCCAGAGAAAGGCCGACGCCGAACCTGTCCAATCGGCGACTCGCTTTGCCAACTTTCTGAATGCATCAGCCATCAGACTCCCCTTAATTTTCGTCTTTCAGTTTCGATGGCGGGACGCCCCAGGTTTCTAGGATCGTCGACTCATCGCCAGCGCTCATTGCCTTTTTAAACTTGGCGCCCGATTTACCTTTGGTGCGACTCTCGCAAGCCGGCCAATCTCTGTGTCGCATAGGTTGGCCGTCGACCAAACTCAAATATGAAAATGCAGCTTTCTTTTCTTCTTTGGGTTTGATCTCGGGCAAGCCAGCCGCGGTGTCAGGAAAATCAAGAAGGTTCAAGGCGTAGTCTTTGAGCGCGCCGCGAAACAAGGTCAGCGGCCGACGATGTGAAAATGCGACCGCAATCTCGTCACACCGTTCATTCCCATCGTGCCCTGTGTGTCCGCGAACCCATTTCCATTCGATCTTTGCGCCCGCAGGCCGAGCCGCTACCACCCGACTCAAAGTTTCCCAGAGGTCACGGTTTTGAACCTCTTTGCCTTCAGCCGTTTTCCAGCCTTTTTTTCGCCAGCCCCAAATCCATTGGGTGATGCCGCGGATGAGGTACGTTGAATCCGTATAGAGATGAACCGGTTGATCGATGCCCGCAACTGATTCGAGCGCACCTAACGCCGCCGAAATTTCCATGCGATTATTTGTCGACGGATTTTCGGCTCCGCCGAGCTCATAAACTTTGAGATCAGGCAATACGACAACCGAACCCCAACCGCCAGGGCCTGGGTTACCGGAGCAGGCGCCGTCGGTGTAAATGACTACGTAGGGAAGGTGCATAGTGATGTTTTACCGTGACGGGCGAATGGCGTCACCGAAGAAAAGCGCGACGGTGATGAGGAAATTCCTGCCTAGTCTTTGATGCCCCAACGCGAGCAAAAGTTATAGCCCCTCTTAAGGCAAAGCCCGCAAAGCCGCGACCAGAGCCTCGTTCAGGGCCACGCCGTAAATCTAGAAAACTGCGCGAAGGTCCCGCTGAACATTACAATTCAACTCTTTTCATTACGTCTGATCGAGATTTTGAAAATCATCGACCTTTTCCTGAGATGATGAATATTCCTACACATCATAACGACTCGCGCACGATGTCAGCAGTCTTCGCGAGTCGGAAAAGTTTAGTCCGATTTACATGGAGGTAAATCATCGTGAAACTCAATCTTCGCTTAGCGAAGGGCCTCGCTTTGCCTTTTGCTCTCTCGGCAGCGCTCGTGACTCAATCTTGTGGTCGCGATTCGGGCTTTAGCACCGCTGCCAGCGTTGCGCCCGTTTCAGACCGGTCGGGGCAAGGAGTCGCCCAGCCGCCGGTTTCGGCCCTACCGCCGGCCCTGCAGGCTCCCGATACTCCGCTCATGCCATTGAAAGTGCCTCCGCTCTGGGAAGAGGTGCGGCCGAATGAGGGCGCGACATGGACGCAGTTCGCCGCGAAAATGGTTTTGACCGAAGCCCCTGATTTAATGAAAGGAACCGCTGACGTTCAAATGTTTTGCCCTAGCTACGCTAGGCTCTCGACCGATGATAAAGTGAATTTCTGGGTTTATCTGATTTCTGCCGTGGTGAAATATGAAAGTGCTTTTAGCCCGACCTCTCGCATGAGGGAAACAGGTTTAGGCACGGACACGGTCACTGGACAGCACGTTTACAGCGAAGGCCTTCTCCAGTTGTCTTATCAGGACGGACAGAATTATGCGTTCTGCAATGAATTTGACTGGCGTCGTGACAAAGATTTGAATCCAACCGACCCGCACAAAACAATTCTCGATCCGATCAAGAATCTTCGGTGCGGAATCCGAATTTTAAATAAAGTGATCGGGCGACACAATCTGATCGCGTTTGATTCGGGTCATTACTGGTCGACGTTGATGCCAAAGCACAGTCCCGAACATTCGATTCGTGCGCTTACAAGTGCGATTTCGATTTGCAAGTAACGACCAAGCTGATGACTGGTGGGCGTGCGAATTCTAAAAACAATGCTTTGTTAGACTTATTTGTTAGCCTTAACTGAGCGGCAGGGCAATTTCGAAACGACTACCTGTCTTGCCGCCCTCTCGAACGAGCGTCCGGACCTTCACCGTTCCGCCGTGGGCAAGCACGATCGAGCGTACGATGCTAAGACCAAGTCCCATGCCTCGTTCCGAGCGGCTCACATCGCCGCGATACAGACGCTCCCAGATCTTCGATTCTTCATCGGGGCCAATGCCCGGTCCCTCGTCTTCAACGGCAATGACTATCGTTTTTTCAACTCTTTGAGCCGAAATTAACACGCGTGAAGACTTCGGAGAAAACTTGATCGCGTTATCGATCAAGTTTGCGATCGCCTGCTTCATTCGAATATCAACTTTAATCGAAACGGGCGCGAAATCTTGAACTACGAGAGTGATCGCTTTTTCTTCGGCAACGATCGAATAGACGTCGATCACCTCATTGATGAAATCGCGCAGGTTAAATTGCACAGGCCGCAGCTTAAGCGTTCCGGCCTCAGCCTCGGAAACATCAAGAATGGCATCCAGGAGCTCGATGAGCTGATCGGTATTTTCAAGCACGTCGCCAAGCGCCTCTTGTTGTTCGGCCGCTAATAGTTTTGGATCGCTCACTTTTGATTCTAGGGCTCGCTCGGCATGGACACGCAGGCGTGTCAGCGGTGTCCTGAGATCATGCGCGACCGCGTCGAGGGACTCTGTCAACGCCGAGATCAGTTTGGAATTTTGCGCCAGCATTCCGTTCAGAAAGGTTGCCAGGTCATTGAGCTCGTTGCCATGCGGCTTCACCTCGGCACGCGCCGCTAAGTCGCCACGCCGCACCCTTTCAACGGTCGATATTAAGTTGCGCACAGGTCTCAGAACTTTCAACGCAAAAACAAGTGCCGTCGCCAGAGACGAAAGTGTCGCGAAAATCGTAATGATGGCAAACGCGTTTCGGAATCGGGCGAGGAGCTCTTCTCGCTCCTCGGAATCATTTCCGACTTGCAGGCGATCGCCGTTACTGAGTGTGTCGGTGTAAAACTCGACGGCGTCCTCGGCATCGTCTTTCGATTCGACGCGCGTGATGACATCGTCTTTGGCCCGCTTGATTTCAACATTAAAGTACGCGCGGCTCAGTTCGCCGAGAACGGCTGGCTCATGATTAAAAACAGTTTTGCCAGACGGATCTTCTAGGTGAACAAACACGTCAGCATTCGCCCCGGGCTTCTGCGCAAACCACTTTTCAAGACCTTCGACGCCCGACGAACTGACGAGCAGCGAGAATTTCTTAAAATCAGCAACAATGATTCGGTGATCTTTTTCCTCAAGCGTTTTACTCAAGAGAAAGTAAAGAACCGCAAATAGGAGAAGCGAACTCAGCATGAAGAGAACAAAGTAGCTGGCGGCAATTCGAAACCGAAGGCCGCGAATAACCGACTTAAATCGACCTGAGAACATAGCCAACGCCGCGGATCGTACTGATAATTTTGAGGCCCAGCGTTTCTTCTATTTTTGTCCGGAGTCGACAAACGAGCACATCTACGACATTCGTTTGCGGATCGAAATTATAATCCCAGACTTTTTTTAGAATCTGCGCTTTCGTGAGCACTTCATCTTGATGCTTCATAAAGAATTCCATAAGTGCGAATTCTTTGGGCTGAAGTGTGAGGCGCTGCTCGCCTCGCTTTAATTCCCGTGAAATCAAATCCAGCGTCAACCCCGTGCTTGAGAGCAAAGAGTCTGTGACCTTGTTCGCTCTTCGCAACAGCGCCTGAACCCGAGCGAGGAGTTCGGCAAACACAAACGGCTTCGTTAAATAATCATCGCCACCGGATTGGAGCCCGCTAATGCGGTCATCAACAGACCGCTTCGCACTTAAGATCAGGACCGGCAAATCGAGATTCGAATGTCTGAGTTCGGTGATCACAGAGAGGCCGTCGCGACCCGGCAACATGAGGTCCACGATCGCCGCATCGTACTTCGAGCGAGTGGCCGACGACTCGGTCATTTTTGCCATCGCTAAACCGGTATGCCCGTCGGCCGCAACATCGACTTCAAACCCCGCGTTCGCTAAGCCCGTTTGGACGAGCGAAGCGATTTCTCGATCATCTTCAAGCACGAGGATTTTCATTGCGATCCCTTTGCTAGTTCCAACGTGAATGCCGGCGTTATTTCCAGATAAGCGGTATCACCGGAGCCGATTGATCAAGCCTCTGGAGCGTCCCGAGCGACCAATTGTCTTCGATTAATTTTAGCAGACTATAGTGATTGACGGTATCCCCGTATTGACCGGGATTCACGGCGGGCCCCGCGATAGTTGTGTAGATGAGGTTTCTTTGCCCAGGGCCGCTCTCATCGAAAGTAGAGATTAAGACCGTATTTTTCATTTGCTCAACGTTCGCGACGATCGGGCCGAATTTGCCCTTATACCACCGGTCTGCATACGCAACACCGGTGTCGTGGCCATCGTTTCGAAGGTCCGGAATGTAGAAAACATAGTTAGGGAGCTGACCAGCTGCCAAATCTCTATCGAACTCACCGGCGTCGACAATATGCGAACAGCGCAAAGGGTTCGACTGAATATTCGTAAAACTGATAAACGGATTATGTTTTCTGACGTACTGCCCACTGCCCATGTCGGTGAAACAGTTGCCAGGATAACCTTCGGCGTAGACCTTCCAGCTAAGACCGTGCGCTTCAAATAAATCGACGATATTTGTCAAATCAAGATCGTACCTACTATCCCCTCTGACTCCGCCCATCGTTCCTGCCGTCATGGCGATGTAGTTCGCCTGCGACGGGTGGGCCTCTGCAACGAAATTGGTGAAATTCGCGCCGTCAGTTGCCAAGGACTTCAGAAACGGTTGCTGGTAGGCATCTTGGTAATTCGTATTTTCAAACACGACCACGATGGCCCGGTCAAAATGCTTTCCGCTGACCGGTGTGGCCACCGCCTTCGTCGAAAAAATCGCGAACGCTTCGAAGAGAATTAACGCCGCAAGCTTTCGCTTCTTCTGGCTCACTTTTCGACTCCTTGAAAAGAATGATGGGCTGAACACAACGATGCCACTTCTCTAGCGAGAAGAAAGTTACGATTATTTAATCTAAGAGCGAGGCGCGGGCGAATCAGCACGTATTTGAAATAAAAAAAGGGTCCGCGTGGACCCTTTTTTAAAACATTTAACGCAATGGTTTTAGATTGCTTGGCAATCGGCGTCGTCTGCCAAATCAAGAGGCGCCGCGAAGGGCGTCAGCCGAGTTGCAGGGTTCGAAAAATCAGGAGCGATGAAAGATGGATCTTGAATCGGCACCACTGACAAATTTGACTGCAGGCTCGCATCTTTCGAAAGCTTCGCCAAAATAATCGACAGGACAGCGGCGCCGTCAGCCATGCGGTCTTCGGCGAGATTGAGCTGCGTATCTTTCGCCTGTGCCGATGAACGACCAAGTGATGTGTCGTTAGCCAAAACTTCGTCGCGCTTTGAGAGCGAACGAATAATTTCATGATTCACGATATCGGCAAGGTCGCCGGTGGATTCGGCCATGAACTTCGGGTTCGCAAGCAAAGCTTGCGCTCGATTCAAGACCTCAGCGCGAATCGCCATCTCGTCGACGATGTTTTGCGTTTCAAACCAGGCGTGAATGCCTTTGTTGCTAGTATTTTGGCCATCGTAATTTTCAGAGACGTGCAGCGGCTGCGAGAGATCTCCGATATAATGAGACATAGCGCCCGCTTCTTCGAGAGCCATCGCTTGGTTGCCCCTTTTAAAATCAGAAACTGCCATTGCATAAAGCTGAGCGATTCGCCATGGAGCCGTGCCGTTTTTCAAGATCGTGTCTTGGCCGTATTTTGCTAGCGCGGCGCTGTAAACCTTTGGAAAATTAAGAATGTCGTTACACTGATTCAAATCGGAAATATACGCATCGGCCTGAAACCAGTGATTAGGAGCTTCGGCGGGTTTTGTCTGCGCCGCCTTCCAGACTCGATCTGGAACCGTCGAGAGTTGTCGCATCGCCTCCGCATTGGCAGCGAAGAACGATTGTTGAGTCGCCGCAGTTGCGCCGACATAGGCCACGATTTGATGCCCTTTTGCTCCCCAAGCATTTGCCTGAGTAGCTGCCCCTAAGATCCCCACCAACAAAGCCACGACTGCGCGTTTCATTTGGTCCCCTTCGGTTTTCTTATTTCCCCGGCTCAAGACTTCCCATACCTAGGCCCAGGTTCAAGTTAAAACACTGTAAGGATTGTGTTAGGTGACGCGCTGGCGCAGGACTGTCACTTTTACACAGGGCTTTCGCCTAAAAAACGAGCCTTGTCTCAATAGTTCGATTTGGCCGCTGCCCAAACTGGCGCGTGCTTGTCGGCTCAGCAGCCTCTTTTGGAGGCTGCTGAGGTCCGAACGAGTCAAATCACTGAGCCTCAACGGTCACGTAAGCATTTGTGCCTGGGACTCGAACGCGAGTCGGAACCGGCGCCGCTGGGATCAACTGAAATGGTTCAATCACGCGAGTGCCGAGGATCGCGGCTTCGAAACCAAGCGACATGAAGTCGCGGCTCGCGAGAACTTGGGTCGCCCATTGACCGCTCGTTTGAGAAGCCGTGCGAATCGATCCCTGCTGCATGATCTCGCGATCTTGGTGATCGACCGGATATTTCGCGTTGTCGCGATCAACTTGACCGTCTGTTTGGTAATCCCAGAAGCCCATTCCTTCAGGCATCGACCAATCACCAAGCCCGAACGCCATCGACGTTTCAACACGGCCGCCACCGTTTGGCAGAACAATCGACGCGATCTCCTTGGTGAACTGATCGCCGACCGTGCCCAGACCGACAACGCAAGACGCGAAATGCAGCTGCGCATCGTTACTCATCGCCGCTTTGAACGCGGCATTTTTCGCGGCGCCTGCGAGCCATTCGCCCGCACCGGTTGTGCAAGCCATGTGAACGTTCGGGTTATTCGAGATTTGCCGAATCTGCAAGATCTCACTGGTCGAAACGGCACCGTAATACTGATTGTAGTTATCGACATCGGCCCCGCTCGCGGCTTGCCGCCAATCCCCACACGACCAACTGTTCAGAGTCGCTTCATCTTTCGGAAACCACATCGCTCCGGGAAGACCATGGCCGTGGACGTTGAGCACCGAAACTTTTTTGCCTTCACTTTGAGAAATCTGCGCAACCGATGTCATCATCTCATCGAGAGTCGAAAAGAAAACCGTGTAGGAACCGTCGGCATTTTTCACGGTGAGGGCTTTATCGGTCGCGGCTCCCGGCGGCAGAATATAAGGCGCCCACGCATGGCCTGCGCCGTACGGATGAACTTGATTGTCGTAGCGGTGAAACTTGCCAACACCGAACTCGGTCGTGTGAACCACCAGACCATTTGAAGCGAAAGCACCCACCGAACAACAAAGCGCCATCACGGCAACAAAAAATCTCATCATTTACTCCCTGATTTTATCCCTGATTTTGTCCCTAATTTTGAACTGACGCTTTTGACCGCGTCTCAGCTTCACCAGTCTACTGATCGAGCGGAGTCTTGCAAGGCCCCTGCGCTCGGCGTTAGGACCGCTGGTTAAAATTTCCTTTTCAAAACAATGAGTCAGCACACGAAACAGCCCTCACCTCGTTAGTGAAATATTTTTCGCTTTTTGGGAAAGTCCCGATTACGTTAGCCCGATGGCCGCCATCTCGCGAAAAATTGCCGTTCCCGGAGCGACCCTCTATGCCGAAATGCGGGGCGACGGTCCTTTACTGTTGATGATTCCGGGCGGTCCTGCCGACGCGGGCGTATTCTCAGCGCTCGCCAGTGAGCTGAGCGATCGTTACAAGGTGGTTTCATTTGATCCGCGTGGAAATTCTCGAAGTCATTTTGATCACGAGCCTCTCGATCTCGATATGAACGTGATGGGAAACGACGCCGCCGTCGTGATCGCTGCTTACGGCGGTGAAGCGTTCGTTTTCGGCACTAGCGGCGGTGCGCAGATCGCATTGAACCTCACGGCGCGCTACCCACAACTCGTTCGCGCACTCGTTGCGCACGAACCTCCGTGCGCAAGGCTTTTGCCCGAGCATGGCGAAATCCAACTTCAGATGAACGATATTGTCCGTATTTTTCACGAAAAAGGAGCTCGCGAAGGTTGGGCTGCTTTCAATCGCGTGGCTTGGATGCAGCCGTCGATCAAACCAACGTCGCCCCCATCTCCCGACGCATTGGCGACGGCCGAACGCATTCGGCGAAACTTTGATTATTTTCTTGGGCACGCGGCTTCAGCGATCGCAGATTACCTCCCGGAACTCGATCGGCTTCGGGCGTCAAAGGTCCCGATCTCGGTCGGCTACGGCCTGGAATCTTTGGGCGAACTCGCCAACCGCGCGGCTCTGGCTCTCGGCGAGCAGCTTCCCGCCCCAACCATCGGTTTTCCCGGCGGTCACGGGGGATTCGGCACGGCACCCCAAGACTTTGCCAGCACCCTTCATCAGGCATTTAACGCATAATAAGTTGATGATCATGCATTTGAATCATGCACTCAGATTTTGTATCTCTTAGCCCATGAAAACACTGACAGCTTTTTTGATTTCTTCTTTCTCTGCGGCCGCAATCGCGACGCCAACTACCCTTGCAACTTATCAGTGCGCCACTGGCAGCACGTCGACCGTTCGCGTTTTGAAAGATGACAACGCCTACACGGTCGCGATCACCTACACGTCGGTTGATCCCAAGACGCAAGCGAAACATGTCGTCAACATCATGAGCGCCCCTGACACGATCGAAAAAGCTGCCCAGACATTCGGCGCTGACCTGTCGGTCGCCTACGATGCGCTGCCGTTTCTCACGCAGCTGCCGCCAGAGAGCGTTGCTTTCACGGGCTTTCACTATCCGAATGGTGAGATGTACGTGATCACGGAAGGCGACTCAAACGAGGAAGGCTACGTTTTTAGCGCCGACAAAGCGTTATTGAACGGCGGAGAAACCGCCGAAACCGCTGAGCTTTTCTGGAGCGAATTTCACGCACCCGAAGTTTCGAAAGCGACTTGCACGCGCCTCAATTAAGAGAAGACTTACTTGAACGAGAGGTGAGTTAAGTGCTGCTGGATCTCCGGCGCCGCCGAGAGCTCGCCGTTAAACCC
>JAYTHQ010000222.1:0-4121 GCA_043732445.1 Bdellovibrionales bacterium
CCCTTGAGGGCCCGCATCTCAAGAACGAACGTCCGACGCAGTTACGAAATCACACGGAGTGCGGAGGCGATACGATTCACCGGATGAAAAATGTCGGGAACTGCGGATTAATGGCGGATCTGGCCGGTGCCGTCGATGATCCAGCGGGGAGTCGTCAGTTCGCGCAGGCCGATCGGTCCGCGAACGTGAAGTTTTTGAGTCGAGATTCCGAGTTCGCCGCCGAGGCCGAGTTCGAAACCGTCAGTGAAGCGAGTCGAGGCGTTCCAGTAAACGGCTGCGGCGTCGATATCCGTCTGAAAGCGGCGCGCGCGTTGTTCGTTTTGCGTGATGATCGTTTCCGAATGACGTGAGCCGTGTTTTTCAATATGCGCGATAGCTTCATCGAGCCCGCTGACAATCCGAACATTCAAAATCAGATCGAGATACTCGGTATCCCAATCAGCTGGTGACGCAAGCTTGGCAAGCGCCGCACCCGTCATCGAGCTCGAAGAGCAGACGGAGGCGGTGCTATCGATTGGGCTCGCGAAGGAAAGTCCGGGCTCGTCCTTCGAAAGAATCTCAAACGACGCCGGATCGCAATGAAAGCGCAAGCCTTTCGGCGCGGTCGCCGCGAGCAGCGAAGGCAAAAAACTTCCGGCGATTTTTTCGTGAACCAAAACTGTTTCGATTGAATTGCAGACACCCGGCCTTTGCGTTTTGGCGTTGTCAACGATCGCGACGCCCATCGCGAGATCGGCTTGGTCATCAATGAAGGCATGGCACAAACCGCGGTCGTTTTTAATAATCGGCATGACGGCCGTTTGCTCGAAAAATTCAATGAGTCGCTGGCCCCCGCGAGGCACCGCGATGTCGACTAAATCTTTTCGACCCAGAATTGCCGTCACGTACGCCCGGTCGTAATCAGTCATTCCGTAAAACGACGAAGCCGGTAAACCGGCCAATACGAGAGCCTCCCGCATCACGCGGTACAAAACAGCCGCGGTCGAAGCAGAGTCGCTGCCGCCACGCAACGCAATCGTGTTGCCCGCCTTAAATGCCAACGAAAATGCTTCAAGAATCACGTTGGGTCGAGACTCGAAAACCATAAATATAACGCCGAGCGGAGCACGAATGCGACGAGTTTTTAAGCCGTTTTCGAGAACGCGCTGATCGACGACCTCACCGACCGGGTCAGCAAGGCTGGCAACCTGCTGCAAGCTCTCAAGCATGCCCGCCAAGCGGACGGGCGTCAGCGTCAGGCGATCGCGAAATGAGGCCAATGTCGCAATCGGTAAGCGAGCGAGATCGGCGGCGTTGGCCTCGAGAATTTCTCTTTCGGCGCCAGCGACTTTTGCCGCGATCGCAAGCAAGGCCTTGTTTTTCAATTCCGCTGGGGCGCTTCGCAAGACTCGTGCCGCCAAACGCAAATCGACAAGTGCGGTTTCGATGTTAACAGGCAATATTTTTGCGTTCATAGGGACCTCGTAAAAAAGAAAACCCGCTGATCAGCTCGGCTGAGAAAACTCATCAAAGCCCGCGATGCTTGCCGCCGATTTGTGTTCCAACGCTTGCTTCTTGTGCGAGCAACAACAAGTTGTGCGGGTAATCGCCTTTTACTAGATGCGTGGTAATGCGCGCTTCAGCCGCGCTCGACGCTGCTAAAAGTTTTGAATACATGCCGCCAGTCCCGCGGCCCGATGCGGAACTTTTGCCGGCCCGCGCGAGGTCTGCGCGACCGACCGATTTTAAGTAAGGGATCAACGCCGCGCGAGGGTTTTTGCGCGGATCCTCTTCGTAGAGCCCATCGACGTCGGTGAGCAAAACCAAACGCTCGGCCTTCATCATGATGGCGATCTTCGCTGACAGGGAATCGTTATCGCCAAACTGAATTTCGTCGGTTGAGACGGCGTCGTTTTCGTTTAAAACAGGAACCGTCTTCCACTGAAGCAGTGTCTTTAACGTGTTTTGCAAATTTTTACGCCGAACCGGATCGCGAATATCACCGGCGGTTAATAAGACCTGCGCGCCCGTTAAACCTGCGGCGTTTAGCGCTAGCAAATATAGATCCATCACCATCGGCTGGCCAAGCGCGCTGAGCGCTTGCTTCTCGGGAAGGGAGCGGCGAGTGCCGGCAGGCTTAAAGCCAATTCGATCGGCCGCAGATGCGATCGCGCCCGAGGTGACCCAAATCACTTCGATTCCGTGATCGCGGCGAAGCTGAGACACTTGTTGCATCCATGCACGCAAAAGCAAAGGGCCGCCCGAGCAGACCATTTGACTCCCGGCTTTGACGACCCAACGACGGATTTTTGCTTTCACGACAACTCCCGAAATTCACCGGTGCGTTTATCTTTCGAGACATTATTCCAGGCGAAGCGCCGCCCGTTCATCACCACGAAAATTCCTGGCGGCAAGGCCTGAACGAAAGCGAGCGATGATCCTAAATTAAACATTCCGTCAGACGAACCAAACTTATACGGCACCATGGCGCCGGTCAGAATGATGCATTTCCCGGCCAAGAGCCCCGACGAAAATGCGTGTCCTAAGACGAGTGCCGTCTGCTCCATGGTGTCTGTTCCGTGCGTAATGACGATGCGATCTTCAGGGCAGGTCTGACACGAATGGAGGATCAGCGCGCGATCTTCGTCAGTCATCTCGAGACTATCGATCATCATCAAGGTGCGAGCTTCGGTAGTTAAGAGACACCGCCCGAGGCGAAGCATCTCGGTCACGTGCGTATCTTTGAAAAAAAGGCGACCGTTAATTTCGTCGTACTCTTTGTCGAACGTTCCGCCCGTGATGAAGATGCGTAGAGCCGCCACTCAAATTACTTCGCGTCTTTTGGAAGTTTGGAAGGGTCGGCCGTGATTTCGACTTCGACTCGGCGGTTGGCTGCGCGACCTTCTGCAGTTTTGTTGTCGCCGATCGGGGCCGCGTCACCCATTCCGACCGTCGAGATCGACGTCGCCGGAACGCCTGATGCGACCAGCTGTACACGGACCGCATCGGCGCGACGTTGCGACAAAGGAGCGTTGATTTTCGCTGAGCCCGTGCTGTCGGTGTAGCCCTTCACGGTCAACACGTCTTCGGGATACTTCTTTAAAATCGCGCCCATTTGACTGATGTCGCCAGTCTTTTTTAGATCGGCTTTACCTGTCGCAAACAAGATGTCGCTTTTTAGTTTTGTGACAATACCGTCGTCTGTCCGACGAGTTTCGGCGATCTTCTCAAGATCCTGCGCTTGTCGATCCATCCGATTACCGATGGTGCCGCCAAGAGCTCCGCCAAGGGCCGCTCCGATGAGAGCGCCCTTATCACCTTCGCCTGATTGGTGGCCGATCACGGCACCTAAAAGACCGCCAGCGACGGCACCGGCACCAGCGCCAATCGCCGTGCGTTTGCCTGGCGTCGTACAAGCAGAAAATGCGAGGGTTGAAGCCATGACACAAAGGAGAAGATGCTTTTTCAAGAGAGCCTCCGAAGGGGGTAAACGAGTAGTGTGGTAAGTCCCCTCAGGGACTTGATTAAATCCAGCGTGAATCTCAAGCCAAATAGCCCTAAAGATCAATCAAGCGCTCCGCGCGTCATTGGCATTGGGGTGCCAAAAGACCGCTCGGGGCGAGCCTTTGGATGTATCGTTTTCGAAAGGCACGGTGCTCCTTTTTTGAGCGGGTAATTTAGAGTAGGCTGCGTCTACATGACCCTGCCATTTTACACCTCACTTTTTAACTCCCAGTGGGTCTCCGCCTCGCGGGGAGTGCCTCGGGCCAAACAAAAGTTAATGATCGTTCTTCACGGCCGAGGCGATTCGCTCAACGCATTTCGGACAATCAAACAAGAGATTCGATTGCCGAATTTTAATTATCTTCTTTTGAACGCACCTCGAAAATTTGCAGATGGATTTAGCTGGTACGCTCTTGAGCCGCATCACGAGCGGGGAGTCAGGGGTGCGCGTCGCCGGCTCTTTCAGCTCGTCGAAGAACTCGAGGCTTTCGGTTGGCTGCCCGAAGATATTTTCTGGATGGGTCATTCGCAGGGCGCAATGGTCGCTGCCGATTTAGTGCTCAATTATCCTCAAGCCTTTGGTGGACTCATCGGCGTCAGCGGATATGTGTGGTTCTTTAGGGGTTGGAGGGCGCGTG
>JAYTHQ010000223.1:0-4097 GCA_043732445.1 Bdellovibrionales bacterium
ATCCGCAGACAGTTCGGCACGGAATGGGGAGCGCGCGTACGCGTGTGATCAGCGTCACATCAGGAAAAGGCGGCGTCGGGAAGACGTCGATCGTCTCAAATATGGCGTTGCAGTTCGCCCGCGACGGGAAGAAGGTACTGATCCTCGATGGCGATCTCGGGATGGCCAATGTCGACATCATGTTTAATGTTCGCGCAACGAAACATATTCTCGACGTGGTGACGGGTAAAGCGAGTCTTCAAGATATCTTGATTCAGGTCGCTCCGAACGTAACGCTCATTCCCGGGGGAAGCGGCGTTTTTGATTTACAAAATCTCTCGGTCTACGAAAAGCAGGCGCTTCTGGGCGAAGTCAGCGGGCTCGGTGCCGATTACGACGTGATGCTGATCGATACCGCGCCGGGTATTGCCGAAAATGTTCTGTATTTGAATAGTGCTGCGCAAGAGATCTGCGTGATCGTTACGCCGGAGCCGGCGTCGGTTGCAGACTCGTACGCGCTGATCAAAGTTCTAAACCAACGCTGTCGCGAAAATCGATTCTCGATCATCTGCAATCAGGTGAAAGACGAAGCCGACGGTAAAAAACTGTTTGCTCGACTCGACCAGGTCGCCAGCCAGTTCCTCTTTGTTAGTCTAGACTTCAAGGGCTCGATTCCGAACGATCCCAATATGAGACAGTCAACTCGCGCCCAACAGTTGGTCACTCGCGCGTATCCGGACTCTGCCGCGAGCGACGCTATTCGCAAATTAGCTACGAATATCATGGGTGATATGCCGCTCGAACAATGCAAAGGCGGACTGCAGTTTTTTTGGGAACAGTTGGTCGGGGTAGCCTAGGAATTTGGCCCCAAAAGATTAGGACTTTCTAGGCGAGACGCCGCTTTGTTAACCTGTTCACGTAGAACATTGATTAAAGGAATATAAATGTCGAACAACGCTCAGTTGATTCGCAAGTACAAAGACGAACCTGCGAAGATTACTCCGGATCAGAAAGATAAACTGATTCTCGAGTACTCGCCTTTGATTAAGTTCATCGCGCAAAAGATCGCGGTTCGACTTCCTTCGAACATCGAACTTGATGACCTGATCTCGAGTGGAGTCATTGGTTTAATGGACGCGATCGATAAGTACGATCCAACACGCGATAACAAATTTAAGACGTACGCCGAATTCCGAATTCGAGGAGCAATCCTTGATGAGTTGCGCGCGCAAGACTGGGTGCCACGCTCGGTTCGCGATAAAGCAAAGCTTCTCGATCGCACGATGATCGAACTCGAATCCGAGCTCGGTCGCGGGGCTCAAGACGAAGAAGTCGCGGCGAAGCTGAACATGACGATGGATGAGTTCTACGATCTCGTGAATCAGGTGCGTCCGGTCTCGGTTCTTTCGATTGATGATTCGGCAACGTTCTCGAACGTCGATAAGAAATCGATCATGAATCTTTTAGAAGCGACGAAGCTCAACAACCCGTTCTCGCAACTCAACGTGAAATCGGTCAAAGAGATCGTGACCAAAGCAATCGAGGAGTTGCCTGAACGTCAGCGTTTGGTGCTTTCGCTTTATTACTACGAAGATCTCAATTTAAAAGAGATCGGCAAAGTTTTGCGCGTGACCGAGTCCCGCGTCTCGCAGCTCCACGCGCAAGCCGTGCAACGCTTGAGAGCGAAGCTCACGCAAGTGTTCGAGGATCAGGAACAGGAAGCTAGCTAAGCGCGGGAGGGTCCCGCCGGCCATCGAGGTCGCCTTTTTTATTTCTTAAATCCCCCGTACGTGTGGCAATTCAAACCATGTTGCGCGATCGACACTCACACGACATGCGCCCTTCAAGCTTGGCGCTCGCGGGAGGCCTATGTTCATTGAACTAGGAGGATTTTATGCCAACAGTTTCAAAAGGTGGCCGCGGCCAGCAACAAGGTCAGACCAACCAAAACAGCGAACATACAAAAGAGCAAACGGCACAAAGAGTCGGCGACGGCTTTCCGAGAGACGATATCAGCGGTGCCTATGCTGGGAATCAGCACGAATCAAAAAAGTTTAACACTGAAGAACACGCGACCCATCTGAAGGCTCGCAAGACCAAAGAGGGCCGAGAGAAAAGTCCAAAGAACTAATTCCGGAGAATTATGCGTGCAAAATGACGTCTAATCTTCGTGGAGACTTTCGGTGACGGCTTTGCCGATCTTTCCGATGAGACGCGCTTCGAGTTGGCGAACAGCCTCTCGAGTCGTGCCGTAGTGCTCGCCAATTTCCTGGAGGGTTTGCGGCTCATCGGCGAGGATGCGCTTCTCTAGAATATACGTTTCTTTGGCGCTTAATGTTGGGCGAAGCTTTTCGAGATTCTGTTTTAAGACATTTAATTCTTCGAAATTTCCGATGCTCACATCGACGGCCTGATCGGGTGCGGCCTCGAAATCAAGGAGGCTTGCGCCTGGATTTTCGCTATCGATGGGCGTGCTCAAACTGACGTCTCGCCCGCTCATGCGCTTTGCCATCATCTCGACTTCTTCTTCGGTGACGCCGAGTTTTCCGGCGATCATCGCTACTGATGGCGCATGCCCCTGGCTGTCGAGTACCGCTTGCTCTTTTTGAAGACGGTAAAATAACTTTCGTTGATTCTGGGTCGTGCCGATCCTGACGAGCGAATACTGGCGCATCAGATACTCTTGGATATATCCGCGGATCCACCAAACTGCGTAAGTGATCAAACGAACGCCTTTGTAAGGATTAAATTCTTTCACCGCGTGCATCAAGCCGACGTTTCCTTCTTGAACCAGATCAATCAGCTTAGCGCCAAAACGCGAATACTCGGCCGCGACCTTCACGACGAATCTCAAATTGCTAGTCACCAACATTTCTGCAGCTTTCGAATCGCCGGTTTCGCGGTAGCGTTGAGCGAGTTCCTGCTCTTGTTCCTTTGTCAGGAGCGGGTAGCGCCGAATCTCAGCGAGATAAGTGGCGATCGGATCTGCCGCCGGCGCTAATCCCTTCGAGCCTTCGACGACTTCGGCTTCAACGACGCGGGGCAGACGCGCCGATTTTCTGCCGACTTTTTTGGTCGCTGCTTTTGGTTTCAGCAGGATCTCTGGACTGAAATCATCGTTCAAAAAGCTAGGATCAACGGCCGACGCACTTTTGTAGGCTTCCTCAGACGCAAGTGCCGGATCGAGCGAACTGACTCCTGGAGGTGCCTCGTCGGATTCGAGCTCTTGCGCCAGGCCAGCGCCGCGCGATTCAACAATCTCCACATCACGTCGCAACGGATCTGCACTTGACGATTTTTTCGGAGCTGATTTTTTGATTTCTTTAGAAGGCGCTTTAGCCACGGGTTACGCCAGTGCGGATTCGAGTTTCTTTTGGAGTGTGCTCTGAACGACGCCTTTCAACGGGGTCAGCATCAACGGAAGGCTGACTTCGATTTCGACGTGCGCGCCGGCGCCGCTGTCGGCGACCTTCATGACGGCCTCAAACTTGCCGCCTTTAGCGGAACCAGTGAGCCCTGAATCGTCGAAGTTACAAACGTAACTCGAATCCATTTTGCGAAGATCACGATCGTTCTCAAGGAGCGATTTAATCTTCTGGTAAGTGGCTTGAGCGGAATGCTTCGACTTCGATTCAACTTTAAATTTCGGCATAGTTTTTTTACGTTAACTTCGCCTGCGGCTTCGCATTGGTCGCAGGGAGCGCTCCTTCCGGAACAATACGCCTTGCCCAAGGGGCGTGTCTAGCAAGCAACCCCGCGCGTCGGTGAAAAGGTCGCAGCTTCAAGATCTTGAAGCTGCGACCTTTCCCCTTTTTCTTGGCAAACAAACGCGGGGTCGTTTATGTTGATCGTTCGACTCGAAACGGGTCGTCCGGACCCTACGACCAAGGACTTGGCTGAAATGAAATTCGTATCTGAGCTGAAACGCACCAACTACTGTGGCTCCCTTCGTGCCGCTCATGACGGTAACCAAGTGAATCTCATGGGCTGGGTTGATACGCGGCGCGATCACGGTGGCCTTGTATTTGTCGATCTTCGCGACCGCGAGGGCCTTGTTCAGGTCGTCTTCGACCCCGGTCAGCCGGCGATGGCGCAGGCGAAAGACTTGCGCGGCGAAT
>JAYTHQ010000224.1:0-4077 GCA_043732445.1 Bdellovibrionales bacterium
AGGTCGGCGCGGCTGGTCTCTTCGCAGACCAGTTTGAGAATCTGAACATAGGCTTTCGAGAAGGCGTCGATCCGTTCACGGAGTGGGCCTTTTAAACGGAGGTCGACGGCTTTCGCATACGACGTTTGCATCATCTCAAGAACCGCGTCTGGCGCCGCCGGCGACCAAGTTCCTTTCACTTTCATTTCGGAAAGTGCGGCCATTGGCAAATCGCGAAGGGCCGCGCGAAGGTTAAAGACGGCCGGCCGATTGACGCCGTCTGGGACCTTCTTCATTCCGGCGTGGGTCTTCGTTTTCTCCAGGGCTAAGAAGGCTGAATAAAGTCTTTCGACATCGGCGCGCTTTGTCGCTAGCGCTTCAATTTGTGAATCATCAAGACCCATTTGTTTCAAGAAAATCCGGCGAAGTTCTTTGTCGAACTCGCGGTCGTAATCGCGAACGCTTGCGTGATTTTCGAATTCCTCAATTGAACGGCGTTTGCCGGTTTCAAGAAAAGTCGTCATCTGTGCAAAGACCTGAACGAGCTGGCGAGCTTTGCCGCGTTGTTCGTTTAAGTTGGTCGAGAAACGCTGAACATCGTCGTAGCGATATTGATCGTGCCGAAGGCCGAACTGACGAATGCTGCCGTAATCGATAATTCCAGAATTAGCTAAAACGTTATCGCCGTCCCAGTCGAGCCAGGTAAAAATATAATTGCGCTCAAGGTACGCACCGAAGCGCGCAAAACTGAATGAAATTTCCTTCAGCATTTTTTGATAACGATCTTGAGATTTAAGATCAATTTTCCATTCGCCGTTTTCGACCTGGCGCTGGATCATGTAGTCGGTCGCTTTTTTCAGCGGCTCAAGTCGACCTTGCTTCAAGAATAAGAAAAGGTGAGCTGGGCGAATCAAGTTGGGAGCTGCGCGAACGCCGATCCCGCAACCTTTGCCCAGGTCGATCACCGTTAAGACGCGCTCGGTTCCGATGCCGTTCATATGAAAAATTTCAGACATAATCGCCGAGCCGACCAGTTCAGTCGTATCGGCAAGTCCACAGCCGTAGCCGTACTCGGCAGCGCCAGTTTTCAAAGGCTGGCCCGCTTCGACGGAGCCAGGCGATAAGCACGTCACTCCCGTACCGCGACTGCTGATATCCCACGTCGTTCCGCGATTTCGATAAGCGCCGTTCCAAATACTACGACCGTCGCCCGACGTCTTACCTTGTTTGTTGGCATGCTGAAGCTGGAGGTAGCGAGTGGCCATGTAAGGATGCTGTTTCAGCGTGCCAACGGGTGGGCGATAGCCGTTTTGCTGATCGTATTCATTTATGATCTGAATGCTAAAAGTATCGAGAATTTTTTGTGTGAGTGCCGTGGTCAATTCATCGGGATGAGAAACCGGTAGAAGTCCCATCTCGCGAGCCAACGAGAAATTGAAGTAGGTGACTTTGCCTTTTTCGAGCTGTCGAACGGGATAGCCAACGAAACCTTCTGGGACTTGATCTTGCCACGGATGTCTACCGTCGATCGCATCGAATGCGTCATAGGAAGCGACCGGATCGCTTTTCGATCTCGCTTTCAGTGACGGCACTTTTTTTGACACGGCGGTCGGGGCTAGGCGTTTGGACATCTCGCTCCTGCATTACCTACTAGTGTTCCATAAAGAGATCGGAAATTGTGAGAATCTCTAAAGTCGCATGAGGATCAAAAGACGGATCAAGGGTCCTGATTTACATTGAGACACTAGTCGATCGTCGGAACAAGTTCTGTTTATCAGGCCTAAGGTCGTTCGCGCGAGCCTTCAGGCTGCCATTTGATGGGCGCAACGCCACCGCCCAGCGACTGCGAATTTGTCATTTGCCCTCGGTAAAGGCGTGCGCAGGCAAGCTGAATTTTGTCTCGGTAAACGTAAAAACGCAGATCGTACTTCAATTCATCGGCTTCGGCTTCGAATCTGACGGTCGGTGGCGCAACCAGTTCTTGCGCTAAATAATCACCTGCGAGGATCGACTGAAAAGTTCCGCGGCTGGTTGAAGAGCCCCGATAAACCGCCTTGCCGCCGTGCGATCTGCGCGGTTTAAAAAACCATTTCTTACGATCTTTCCAGAGCTGTTCGGGCTCAAGATTTTTCACTTCGGCTGTTTTGATCAGTGCGCGCTTCATGACCGTTCGGTCCTCATTTGAAACGGGCAGCGAATTGAAAAACTCTTCGTTTGAAAGTTCGAGCAGTCGATCTTTGTCGGCCAGCAGGCGATATTCGTGCGGATGCGGCGTCAGCGCTGAGACCTTTGCCATCATCGCGTCGCGAAGTGCTTTTGTACTGGGATCGGTAAAATAAAAATCAGTCTCACGGTTGTAGATCAAGTCAAGTGGAGTGCCCGCGGCGGTCAGAGCGTCGCCGGTAAAACTCAGTTCGCTCGGGTCGAAGAAATCCGTCGTCCAGCCCAATTTACCAAAGAGTTCCTGGTACATCGCAAACTCGATAAAGAGTCGCTGCTCGCGCGGCTTATGATCGACGATGCCAATCTTTAAATCTTTGGCTTTTACGACTCGGCCGTTGGCCTCAGAATATTCCTGCTCGAAGGCACGAAGAATTTCGGTGCGAAAATCAGGACTGAAGACATTTTCAACTTTTTGGAATCGGTAAAGCTCATCCACGATGAGGCTCAAGCTTGCATTCGTATTGATCTCAATGAGTCGCAAATTCTGATTTTCATCGATATGAAAATCATAACTCATGAGAATCGAGGTATTGCCGGGATCCGTCACCGCCGGCGCCTGCCCGGCTACGTGCGCCTGCCACTCGGGCAAGTTACGAAGCCTAAAGAAAGCACCGACGATCGACTGAGCTTGCGTGTGAATAGCCATCGGCAGCGTGAGTACGTAAGGCGAGATCAGCGTTTGAACGATGCGGCTGCGAAATGAAAACTGGCGTTCCGTCTCGGGATAACTTGTCGCGAGCGAATCGGTGATCGAGTGATGGAAAGTTTCATAAAACGTAAGCGTCGACATATGGATCAGTGTTGCCACGGATTGAAAGTGGCGGCAAGGTGACGTGCAAGAGTGAGTAGTTGATGCGAACGGGCGCAGCCGGGGGCGGAGCTATCAGATGAAGATTGTGAGTTGGAATGTAAACGGCATTCGTGCCGCTTATAAAAAGGGTTTCATTGAATTCATCGAGCGTGAAGATCCCGATCTGCTCTGCGTTCAGGAGACGAAAGCGCACCGCGAACAGTGCGAGCCGCCGCTCGTGAGAGCTGCCGGCCGCGAAAGCCTGTGGTCTTCGGCCGTGCGCAAGGGCTATTCGGGTGTCGCCACATTTTTCAAACAGGCGCCCTTAGAAACAGCAAACGGCATCGGCTTACCCGACTACGACTCTGAAGGCCGGATCGTGATGACTCGCTACAAAGAATTTTCGCTCTACAATATTTATTTTCCCAACGGCGGCTCGGGGCCTGAACGCCACCAGTACAAACAAAAGTTCCTTCAGGAGTTGAACAAGCATTTGAAGCCCCTGGTCGATGCCGGCGAGTCGATCATCGTGGTCGGCGACTACAACGTCGCTCACCGCGAAATCGATATCTATGATCCGGTTAGGCTCGCGGGCGAGAGTGGCTTTTTACCTGAAGAGCGCGCGTGGTTTGATTCATTTTTGGCGCTCGGTTTTGTCGACACGTTCCGACACTTTCATCCCACCGAAACCGAACGTTTCTCGTGGTGGTCGATGGTCGAGCGTGGTCGTTTGGGTAATCGAGGTTGGCGCATCGATTATATCTGCGTTACCAAAAACCTCGTCTCCAAACTCAAGAGCGCGCAAGTGCTTGACGGCGTTCAGGGTTCAGATCACTGCCCAGTTGTTTGCGAACTCTCGTTCTAGGAGAAAATATCGATGTGGTTCTTTTTGTTGTTCGGATTTCCCATCCTTGAAGTCTGGGTGCTCTTTAAAGTGGGTGAGCGGATTGGTTTAGCGAATACCTTTTTTGCACTTCTCGCATCGGCAGTTGTGGGCATTGGACTCATTCGCACGCAAGGGCTTTTCCTTTTAAGAAACTTCCAGGCGTCTCTCGCAAAAGGTGAGACGCCGCCGAAATCCATTT
>JAYTHQ010000225.1:0-4076 GCA_043732445.1 Bdellovibrionales bacterium
GAGAGTCATGGCCAACAACTCAACGGCTTTGGATTTCAGCAACCTCATTAAGGACTGGCAGGGAAATCAGAAATACCGTGACCTCACTTGGTCAGGGACTTTCAACGATTACCTGAACCTCATCAAAGAAAACCCGAAGGTCACTCGCAATGCGTTTCAACGCATGTACGACATGATTGTTGAAAAGGGCACCAGCGAATACGTCGACTTTAAAAAGCCGGTGAAGCGCTATAAATTCTTCGATGATCTCGATAACGACGGCAAAGACGCGGTCTTTGGACTCGATATTCCATTAATGAAACTCGTGAACGTTCTTCGTTCGGCGGCGCTGGGTTACGGAACCGAAAAGCGGGTGATCCTCCTTCACGGGCCTGTCGGGTCTGCGAAGTCGACGATCTGCCGCATGCTCAAAAAAGGTGTGGAAGCGTATTCGAAAACTGATACCGGCGCACTTTACACATTTGAATGGTTTGACGAAAAAGGTGAGCTTGGCGGAATTTTAGGCAAAGACTCGAGGGTGTTTGAGAGTCCGATGCACGAGGAACCACTTCTCTTAATTCCCGACGATCTTCGCCCGCGCATCTGCGAAGAGATCAACCGCGGAAATAAAACTGATTTCAGAATTCATATTGAAGGCGAGCTTTCGCCGCCGTCGCGCTTTATTTTTCGCGCGCTCATGGAGAAGTATCAAGGCGACGTAAACAAAGTTCTCTCGCATGTTCGCGTGAAGCGACTTGTTTTGAATGAAGCTGACCGAATCGGCATCGGTACGTTCCAACCGAAAGACGAAAAGAACCAAGACTCGACGGAACTCACAGGTGATATTAATTACCGCAAAATCGCCGAATACGGATCAGATTCTGATCCGCGCGCTTTCAACTTTGACGGAGAATTCAACGTCGCCAACCGCGGCATGATCGAGTTTGTCGAGGTTCTGAAACTTGACGTCGCGTTCTTGTACGATCTCTTGGGTGCTTCGCAAGAGCACCGAGTGAAGCCAAAGAAATTTGCGCAGACCTACATCGACGAAGTGATTATTGGTCATACGAACGAGCCCGAGTACCGCCGTTTGCAAGACAATGAATTCATGGAAGCCCTCCGCGACCGAACGGTAAAAATCGATATTCCGTACATCACGAAGTGGAAGAACGAAGTAAATATCTATAAAAAAGATTTTAACTCGCGCAAACTTCGCGGCGTTTCGATCGCTCCGCACACGGTTGAAATGGCGGCGATGTGGGCGATTCTCACGCGCCTTGAAAAACCGAAGAAAGCCAACCTCACGCGCCTTCAGAAACTGAAGCTGTACGACGGCCGTTCCCTGCCAAATTACACTGAAGATAACGTTAAAGAGCTTCGCAAAGAATCTATTCGCGAAGGCTTGGACGGGATTTCTCCAAGGTATATCCAAGATAAGCTGTCGAATGCCCTCGTGACGGCTCAACAAAATAACCGCGGTAGCTTAAATCCCTTCATGGTTATGAATGAACTTGAATCGGGCTTAAAGAACCACAGCCTGCTGGCTAACGAAGAATTGAAAGCTGAATACCGAGAACTCCTCTCGGTTGTGAAACAAGAGTACGAAGAGATTATTAAAGGCGAAGTCCAACGTGCGATTAGCGCTGATGATTCGGCGCTGACGCGTTTGGGTGGTAACTACATCGACAACGTAAAAGCCTATACGCAAAAAGAACGCGTTCGGAATCAGTTCACGGGTCAAGATGAAGAACCAGATGAGCGTCTGATGCGCTCGATCGAAGATAAGATCGAAATTCCTGAATCACGCAAAGATGACTTTCGCCGCGAAATTATGAACTACATCGGAGCATTGTCGCTCGAAGGCCGCAAATTCGATTACAAATCGAACGAGCGCTTACACAAAGCTCTTGAGCTGAAACTCTTCGAAGACCAAAAAGACTCGATTAAACTCACGTCACTCGTCTCGAGCGTTGTCGACAAAGACACGCAAGAGAAGATCGACATCGTAAAGACCCGCTTGATCAAAGATTTCGGCTACGACGAAATTTCAGCGACCGATGTTCTTCACTACGTCGCGAGCATCTTTGCCCGCGGCGACGTAAAAAACCGGTAATTACCTACGAGAAGGGGGTCGTAAGGGTCGAAGACCCCCGCATTCTCGGCTGAGCCGAAAGGCGAAGAAGGGAAGCGAAGGCCAGAGGCCGAAGCGACAAAACAGATGGCGATAAAGGAAGATCAGAATCGATTCCGCGATATCGTTCGCGGAAAGATTAAAGAGAACTTCAAAAAATACGTCACCCACGGTGAGTTGGTGGGTAAGCGTGAGAACGACTTTGTCAAAATCCCCGTGCCGTCGATCGATATTCCACGTTTTAAATATGGATCGAAACAGCGCGGTGGTGTTGGCCAAGGTCAAGGACAGCCCGGCGACCCGATGGATGGGCAACCGTCTGAACAAGGGGTCGGTGAAGCGGGTAATAACGAAGGTCAGCACGCGATCGAAGCTGAAATTTCCATGGACGAGCTTGCAGATATTCTTGGCGAAGAGTTAGAACTGCCGCGCATTGAGCCGAAAGGTAAGCCGCGCCAAGATGCTTTGAAAAACAAGTATACGGGCATCGCGCCCGTCGGGCCCCAAGGGCTGAAGCATTTCAAACATTCTTATAAACAAGCGTTGAAGCGTTATATCTCGAGCGGTATTTATTCGCCGGAAACGCCGGTGATCGTGCCGATTAAAAGCGATATGCGCTATCGCTCATTTAAGGCAAAATCGACGCCACAGGCGAACGCCGTTGTCATTTACATGATGGATGTGTCGGGTTCGATGGGCGAAGAGCAAAAAGAGATCGTTCGTCTTGAGAGTTTCTGGATCAACACGTGGCTCAAGAAACACTATAAGGGTCTTGAAACGCGTTTTATCATTCACGATGCATCGGCAAAAGAAGTCGATGAGAAAACGTTTTTCTCGACGAGCGAATCAGGCGGAACACTCATTAGTTCGGCCTACACGCTATGCCAACAGATTATCGAAACTGATTATCCGGTGAATGACTGGAACATTTATCCGTTTCACTTCTCTGACGGAGATAACTGGAGCGGTGAAGATACGCGATTGTGCATGAAGCTTTTAAGCGAATTCTTTCTACCGAATGTGAATATGTTCGGCTACGGGCAGGTTGAATCGAAGTACGGCAGTGGGCAATTTTTAAAAGACCTTGAGCGCGAATTCCCGGACGACGACGGAGCGCTGGTGATGAGTAAGATTGAAAGCCGCGAAAAGATTCTAGATTCGATCAAAGACTTTCTCGGAAAAGGAAAGTGAACGATGGCCAACCTGACGCCAGATCTTGAAAAAGCCCGCGTTCAAATTTTGAAGATTGCCCAGAGCTATGGCCTGGATTGTTTCGATACGATTTTTGAATTGATCACGTATGACCAGATTAACCAATTTGCCGCTTACGGTGGCTTTCCCGTGAGATACCCACACTGGCGCTTCGGAATGGAGTACGAACAGCTCTCTAAGTCGTACGAGTACGGTCTTTCAAAAATTTACGAAATGGTTGTGAACACCGATCCTTGTTATGCGTACCTCATGGAAGGTAACCGCATGGTCGATCAGAAGCTCGTGATGGCGCACGTGTTTGGCCACTGCGATTTTTTTAAGAACAACAAATGGTTTGAGCCGACCAATCGCAAGATGATGGACGATATGGCGAATCATGCCACGCGCATTCGTCGCTACATGGATCGGTACGGCATCGAAGAAGTCGAATCGTTTATCGACAAAGTGCTCTCGCTCGAAAACTTGATCGATCGCCACGCGCCCTATCGGAAAAAATCAAGCGTGGTTGAGCCAGCGCGGTCAAGCGAAGTGGCTTTGCTGCGAGTGAATCGCGACTACATGGACGAGTATATCAATCCGCCAGATTTCGTTTTGCACCAAAAGCGAAAAGCCGCTACCGAGGCGATGAAGGAATCGAAGTTTCCGTCAGAACCGCAGCGTGATGTGCTTGAGTTTCTGATGCACAATGCGCCGCTAAAAAACTGGCAACAAGATATCGTGTCGATTATTCGCGACGAGGCCTATTATTTTGCCC
>JAYTHQ010000226.1:0-1102 GCA_043732445.1 Bdellovibrionales bacterium
ACGAGATCGTTGTAGCGGAAGACGTTGGCGTCATCGAGTGGCGCATCGACCTCATCTAGCAAACAATAAGGCGACGGCTTCACCAAGAAGATCGAGAAGATCAACGAGACAGCGGTCAGTGCTTTCTCTCCACCCGACAAAAGCGAAACTGATTGCAGCTTTTTGCCCGGAGGTTTTGCGATGATGTCGATGCCCATCTCGCCCTTTTCAGCATCTTCCGAGAGAATGAGCTGCGCTTCGCCGCCGCCGAAAAGAACCGGGAACACTTTCGTGAAGCGTTCATTGACCTGTTCGAATGTTTCTTTAAAACGCTTCGAACAAATTCGGTTAATGCGGTCGATGACTTTTTTCAGCTGCTCTTTTGCTTCGATGAGCTCAGTCTGTTGCTTCGAGAGAAACTCGTAACGTTTGGCAACGTCATCGTATTCTTCGATCGCCGAGAGATTGACGTCGCCGATACGGCCGATTTTCTCGCGCAAATCTTTCAAAGAAACTTCGGCTTCTTTCGTATCGCCTTCGCGGTCGGCGTAACGATGAGCGATTTCCGAGAGATCAAGGATGTAGCGCTCGCGCACTTGTTCAACCAAGTACTGCTCTTTCATCTTCGCTTGTTCCATCACCAGGCGAGCTTCGTTCATTTTTGCCTGAAGTTGATTTCGCGACAACATGTGCCCCGACAACGCTTTTTCAATTTCACGAACGCGTGCGTGGACCTGCTCGTATTCATTTCGCAGAGCCGAAACGCTATCGCGAGCCTCTTCTGCGCGGTGAATGAGGTTTTCGAGCTCGACTTTTCGCTGCTCGAGAACAATTTGATTCGATGACATGCTCTCGGTCGACTTTTCGCTCTCTTCAGACATGCGAGACAAAATCGATACGACCTCATCAAAGCTACGCGCGAGCATCTGCTCCTGCCGCTCGAGACCTTCGAGTTCTGACGTTTTTGTCGCCGACAACACTTGTAGTCGCGTGACCTCAGCTTGCTGATCGTCGATGCCGTTACGAGCCATCAAGAGTTCCGTCTGTAGTCCTTCAATCGCGGCTTCGAGACCGAGTTTGCGCTCGCTCAATTCCGTGCGGCGATCTTCAAGATCAGAAAGCT
>JAYTHQ010000227.1:0-3996 GCA_043732445.1 Bdellovibrionales bacterium
ATCCGAGCGAGCGTTCTCGAATTCGAAGCCGACTTACCTGCTGGTTTTTGCGCGTACTTCAAGCCGGGTGAACAACGCATCTTCGATCGTACGGTTCTCTATCATTCGGACTTCGACGGATCAGCGGTGATCGACGAGCTTTCATCCACGCTGCAGATTCCACTTAACCGTCCGGGCGAAGACTCATCGCTTGAAAGTACAAGTGCTTGTCGTTGGGAAAGCCCACGTTTCAACGATTGGCTTTTGAGCCGCGGCGAGACCGACGCGACCACGCGAGGTCTCGTTATTGTCGATGGCGATTTGATCCATAAGGGATTGCGCACGCATTTAGAAACAGCCGCCGCTAAACTGGCTCGGCTCCAAAACGGCTAGGACTTAGCAGCTTCCAGAAATTCCAGCTGCGACCTTTTACCCCCCGAGTACGCGTGCTTTAATGCCTTCGGGACGCAATGCCAGTTCTTCGCGGAAGTAATTTAGGCATGAACGCAGCCCGGTCTCGAGATCGACGAGGGGCTTCCAGCCGGTCGACGTTTGCGCGCGCGTGATATCGGGCCTGCGCAGTTTTGGGTCATTCTGCGGGAGCGGCAGGTGCCGAATTGAAGCCGTATTTCCGGTCAAGGAGTTGATCGCCGATGCGATCTCCAGGACAGAACGCTCGATGGAATTTCCGACATTCACCGGGCGAGATTCTGAACTCTGCATCAGTGCAAATTGTCCGGCAACTTGATCGGATGCGAAACAAAATGAGCGCGTCTGTGCTCCGTCGCCGTAAATTGTGAGCGGCTGACCTTGCAAAGCTTGAATAAAAAAATTCGGAATAATGCGGCCATCGTCGGGCCGCATGCGAGGGCCATACGTGTTGAAGATCCGTACGATGCGCGTTTGAACGCCATGCTCGATCGCGTAGGCTAAAGTGAGCGACTCGCCGAAGCGCTTCGCTTCGTCGTAACAGCTCCGGTGGCCGACCGTATTGACGTTGCCAAAGTACTCTTCGTGCTGTGGATGAACTTCTGCATCGCCATAAACTTCCGACGACGATGCGAACAAAATTTTTGCGCCGTGCTCGCGCGCCAAGTCCAAAAGATTGCGGTGACCAATCGATCCAGTTTCGAGAATTAAGATCGGCATCGTCGCGAAATCAACGGGCGAAGCGGGTGAGGCTAAGTTGTAAATCTCATCGAACCGCACGGCGTGCCCGAGCGCTTCACGCAGCGCTGCGCGGTCGCGAATGTCGGCATTCAAAACACGCAATCGGGCAGGGCCTGCCGCAGTTCCGCCGCCGAAGTCCGCACGCGCCGACGCCAAATTCGTTGCGCGCCCGGTGACTAGCGAATCCACGACCGTCACGGTGTAACCCCGCGCTAAAAGCAAATCCACCAGATGGCTGCCGACAAATCCTGAGCCTCCGGCTACGAGCGCATTTTTCAAACCGCGCCTCCCGACGAAACACGGGCTGCAGCCGAAACGGCTTGGCGCCCAATACAGAAGTAGAGAAAGCCAGCATTGGTCGCCTTCACCGGATCGAGAACGTTCCGTCCGTCAAAGATCACCGGCGTTTTTAGCGCGACACGGAGCTGATTTAAATCGGGAGTTCGAAACTCATTCCACTCCGTCACGATCGCCAAACAATCGGCCCCGGTCGCGGCCGCCATTGCGGTTGATACGATTTCAAACGGTACCCGAGAAGCCGCGCGTGCTGTTTCAGAAGCGACGGGGTCGTACGCCAAAACGCGAGCGCCAGCCGCAACTAATTTTTCGATCAAATAAAGTGATGGTGCTTCGCGAACATCATCGGTGCGCGGTTTAAATGCAAGGCCCCAAATCGCGACGGTACGCCCCCGCATGTCGCCGAAGTGCTCTTGCATTCGATCAAACAAGATTAGTTTTTGACGGTCGTTCACGTCGTCTGCAGCTTGCACGACGTCCATCGCGACGCCCACCGAGCGACCGGTGTGAACGAGCGCCTTCACGTCTTTTGGAAAACAACTTCCGCCAAATCCTACGCCCGGATAAAAGAACGCCGGGTTGATGCGCGAATCAGACGTAAAGCCTTTGCGCACTTGATTGATGTCGGCGCCTAACCGGTCGGCCAACAAAGCGAGTTCGTTGATAAATGAAATTTTCACCGACAAAAAAGCATTCGCGGCATATTTTGTCATTTCTGCCGACGCGTTATCCATAAATAAGATGGGGTGTCCATTTTTCACAAACGGTTCGTAGAGCTCGCCCATCACGGTCTGCGCTTCGATCGACGAACAGCCGATGACCACTCGGTCAGGCCGCAAGAAATCGTCAATCGCTGCGCCTTCTTTTAAAAATTCAGGATTCGAAACGATTTCGATCGGCACTTTCGCACTCGAAGCTGCGCGCGCGCGCGCGAAAGCCGCTGTTCCTACGGGTACCGTCGACTTCAACACAACAAACTTCCGCGAGGTCGCCAGCGAACACACCGCATCGAGCACCGCCATTGTCGGTCCCATGTCGGCGCTTCCGTCAGGCAATTCAGGAGTTCCGACAGCTATGAAGACCACGTCGCAGGAACGAACCGCTGAAGCTAAATCAACGGTGAATTCTAGTCGTGCGCGCGCCGTCGCCATCAGGTCCTCAAGGCCTGGCTCATAGATCGGCACGCGGCCAGCCCGTAACATTTCGATTTTCTTTTCATCGCGATCAACGCAAACGACCTGATGCCCGACATCGGCAAAGCAAACACCGGCGACAAGGCCTACATAGCCGGTTCCAACGACTGCGATCTTCATTGGCAAAAGTCTCCATTCGTCCTACAAGAAGCCATGACCGTAGCACAAACTGAAGCCTTGAACGAAGCGCCGATAACGGCTCCGTCCCGCGGAGTCAACGCCCTCAAAACCGCGCTGAAAATCGCCTTTTCGGTCGCTTTAATCTGGTGGCTGGTGCGCAAAGGTGCGCTCGACATCGACAGTCTAAAAATCGTCGCGACACCATTTCTCATCACCTTCTGTCTTGCGACGGTTTTACTGCAAATCTTCATCAACAATTACCGTTGGTTAACGCTGATGCGGGCTCAGGGTCTCGAGACGACTTCGGGCAAAACTTTGCCGCTCACGTTCATCGGCATGTTCTTTAACTTCGCCATGCCGGGCGGAGTCGGGGGCGACGTCGTTAAGGGCTACTATTTGCTCCAAGAACATCCACATCGAAAATTTGCCGCCGCCGTTAGCATTTTCATGGACCGGATGGTGGGATTTTTCGTGATGATCGCGACAGCATTTTTCGCACTTTTTTTGAACTGGCAGGAGGTGAGCGCAAGCCCTCAGCTAAAATCTCTCGCGTTGGCCGTCAGTCTCCTGTTCACGGCCTTTATCGTTTTTTTCGCGCTCTCGTTTTCGACGCTTCTGACGAAGCCTCCGCTTTCAACTCTTCTGTTCAAAAAGCTTCCGGGCGGAGCAAAGATCAAAGCCCTTTACGAGGTTCTCCATTCGTATCGTCATAATCCAAAAGCGCTTTTGATCGCGATTGTCACAAGCCTCGCCTCCCAGCTGCTCGTTGTTGCTTTTGTCGCGGCCATCGGCCACGCGCTCGGACTCGATAACGAAATTCCGCTCGCGATTTATTTCTTTCTTGTTCCAATTGGAACCGTCGCGCAAGCCATTCCACTTTCGCCAGCAGGCATCGGTGTGGGCCAAGCGGCCTTTTTCTTTCTTTTCAAACTTCATTTGCATCATGGTAGCCCCATCGGCCCCGTCGCCGTCACGGCAACTCAGGTCGCAAGCTTCGCGTGGGGACTCGTCGGCGCCTTCTTTTATTTGCGCCGCAGTCATCGGCCAAAGAAAGCGCGATAGGTTTAAATCGCGATGCAGGTTAAAACGAAAGTTTTTATTTTACGAAAAACCAGATACGGCGATAACGATCTCATCTTGAACTGCTTAACGCCTGAAGGCGGGCGCCTCAGTCTTTTCGCCCGCAGCGCTCTCAAAAGCAAAAAGCGATTCGGCGGCGGAGTTCTGGAGCCAACCC
>JAYTHQ010000228.1:0-3985 GCA_043732445.1 Bdellovibrionales bacterium
TCGAGATCATGCATTGTCTTCACTTTAAAGCGAACGTACTGACGGTCTAAAGAATTGGCCTGCTCAGGGTAGCGAAAGCGAATGATATTTGTTTCGGCTTCTAGTTTTTCGCCGGTCTCTTTCAATACCTTATATTTTTCCGTGATCTCAAGAGTCAGCGTCCGAACCTTCGCGTCTTCATCGGCTTCGCGTTTTTCAGCAATTAAATGTTTGATTTCACTTTCGAGATCATCGGTCTGTCTTTTTAGAACCGGAATCTTCGTCATGTGTTCGATGAAAGATTCGGCGGCATGCGCGGTCGATGTCGCAAACAAAACGAAGCCCGCGACCAATGTCACGAAACTGATCTGCGCTTTACGACGGCGGTCCTTGCGTGATCGCATACTGCTCCCAGCGAATCGAAACCGGCAGATACTTGATTCGTGTAATTAGAATCGAAGCTTTCACCGGCGAGAGTCCGCTCACCGCGAGGTGCCCTTTTGAGATTTTCGAGAATATCTCTTTGGAATCCCAGGCAAATCGCGAGTCCTCTATTACTTCTCGAATGGAATCGCGAATTTCTTTAGTGTCGATTCCCGAAATGAGAACCCTAAAGAGAAGGGGGCCGTCCTTAGCAGACGAGACCTCAGAATTCGCAAATTCATTTAAATTCAACGGATCGCCAGCTGGACCAAAGCCTTGATAACTCAAGGTGGGTGGTTCGGCTTCGCTTGTTGCGCCGATATCGAAGGACTGGAATTCTGCATTCACAATTTCGCTCGGGTTTGATTCTGGTGACGGGGGCGTATCGATGGGCGGCATTTCGGCAAAGTCGCCGAATGACTCTGAGTTGATCGAATCTGTTTCTAAAAGACTTTCTATCGGATCAGCGAAATCCGGAGGTGCGGCGGCGCCGCTTGGGTTCGGTTGTTCAATTTCAGATTCTTGCTCGGGCTCGCTGATGACCGCGACGCCCTCAAGATCGATAAATGAAAAGGCCCCGCAGGCAGGGCACTGACTCATTCCGTATTCTTCACGCAGTGGTGTTTCACACTTCGGACATGTCGCCATCAGAAACGTTTCTTCGGTTTCACTTTTTCTACTCGGCGACGATCCGACCGCGTTCCGTTCGCCGGGTTTCCCGGCGGTGACGAGTCGGAATCAGGTCCCGAGAAAACCATCCGCTGACGTTTTGGTTTCAAAGCCTCGAGCTGATCTTCGGCTTGCGCGTACGCCTCATCATCCATCTCTTCGGCGTCGCCCTCTTCAATTTCACGGTCGGTGTCTTGGCCCAAAGCTTGCGCGACCTCGGCTTGATTATTCACGACGAGTTGAATTTTGAAGAGCTTTTCTAAAGTTTCAGCACGCACGAGCGCCGTGAGTTCTTCAAACATTGAGAACGCTTCCTTTTTATATTCAACAAGCGGATCTTTTTGCGCATAAGCACGCAAGTTAATCCATTCGCGAAGCTGATCGACGCGCTGAAGATGCTCTTTCCAGCGCTGGTCGATCGACTGAAGCAAAAGCATTTTTTGAACTTGACCTAAGAACTGACCTAAGTGCGCTTTTTGATTTTCGTAAATCGCTGTTACGACGGCTTTTATTCGCGAAGCGAGGTCATCGCCCGAGGTTACGTTCTCGATATCGAGTTTTGCGTTGAACTGCTGGTTCACGGCAATCGCTAAGCCCTCTAAATTCCATGCCTCGCGACGCGAACCCTCAGGAGCATAGAGATCAAGCAAGTGCGATGTCACTTCGCCCATCATGTCGAGAATAATTTCATCAAGACGCGCACCCAACAAAACATCGCGACGAAGTCCGTAAATGACCTGTCGCTGTTTATTCATGACGTCGTCGTACTCGAGCAAGTGCTTCCGAATATCAAAGTTGTGACCCTCGACCCGCTTCTGTGCGCCTTCAATCGAGCGCGAAACCATGCCCGCCGTGATCGGTTCGTCATCGGGAACATTGAGCGTGGTCATGATCCGCTGAATACGCTCGCCATTGAACTTACGCATCAGATCGTCGTCGAGCGAGAGGTAGAACATCGATTCGCCCGGGTCACCTTGACGACCCGAACGGCCTCGCAGCTGATTGTCGATTCGGCGCGATTCATGGCGCTCGGTCCCGATAATGTACAAACCACCTGCACCGATGACGTCTCGCTTTTCGGATTCAGTTTGTTTTTTAAAGTTTTCGACCGCGAGTTTATAGTCTGACGATTCGACATCGTCATGAAGATGCCGAGCCATCGACTCGGCATTTCCGCCCAAGACGATATCTGTTCCACGGCCCGCCATGTTTGTCGCGATGGTCACGGCGCCCTTACGTCCGGCCTGCGCGACGATATCGGCTTCGTTTTCATGGTGTTTTGCGTTTAAAACTTTGTGCGGAATATTAAATTTCTGGAGGTGACGTGAAATCGCCTCTGATCGCTCAATTGAAACCGTACCGACCAGAACGGGCTGGCCTTTTTTCTGGCGCTCGATGATGTCGTTACAGATCGCGTTGAACTTCGCGTTGTGAGTTTTATAAACAACGTCTTGATTATCAAGACGTTGAATCGGACGATTTGTCGGGATGACCGTCACGCTCAAATTATAGATCTTGTGAAACTCGACGGCTTCCGTGTCGGCTGTTCCGGTCATACCCGCAAGTTTTTTATACATCCGGAAATAATTCTGAAACGTGATCGTCGCGAGAGTTTGATTTTCAGATTTAATTTTTACGTTTTCTTTGGCCTCAACCGCTTGGTGAAGACCATCTGACCAACGACGACCATCCATCAGGCGGCCCGTGAATTCATCGACGATGACAATCTCGTCTTCTTTCACCATGTAATCGACATCGCGTTTATAGAGGTGATGTGCTTTTAAGCCTTGGTAAATATGGTGCATGAGCTCAAGGTTTTGCGGATCGTAAAGATTGCCGACGTTTAAAAGCTCTTCGGCCTTCGCATTTCCGTCTTCGGTTAGCGAAACCGTTTTCGATTTCTCTTCCATCGTGAAATGAATTTCAGGTTTTAGGTGCGGAATGATCGAATTGATCAAGTAGTACTTGTCGGTCGAATCTTCAGAGGGTCCCGATATAATCAGCGGCGTTCGCGCTTCATCGATCAGGATTGAATCGCACTCATCGACGATCGCAAAGTTCGGCGGACGTTGCGCGTAGTCAGTGAGCTCAAACTTCATGTTGTCTCGAAGGTAATCGAAACCAAGTTCGTTGTTCGTGCAGTAAGTGATATCGGCCTGGTAAGCCGCACGCTTTTCGGCGTCGTTCTGATTCGGCACCACGACGCCTGTCGAGAGCCCGAGCCAGCTGTAAAGTCGACCCATCCACTCGGCATCACGCTTTGCGAGGTAATCATTAACAGTAACGACGTGCGCACCGAGGCCCGAGAGTCCGTTCAAATAAATCGGTAACGTCGCAACGAGAGTTTTTCCTTCACCGGTTCTCATCTCGGCGATTTTGCCCGAGTGCAGAACCATGCCGCCGATCAACTGAACGTCGTAGTGACGCATCCCGAGAACACGCTTCGAGGCCTCGCGGCAAACCGCGAACGCTTCGGGCAAAAGTTGTTCGAGAGTTTCGCCTTCGGCCAGACGCTTTTTAAATTCAGGTGTTTTCGCTTGAAGTTCGCTGTCGGTGAGCTTCGCAATCACTGGCTCAAGCGCGTTGATCTTATTCACCGTTGGCTGCAAGCGCTTCATTTCGCGCTCATGGGCCGTTCCAAAAACTTTACCGAGGACTGTATTGATCATCCGACTAAGATACCCGAGCCGAACTGCGTAAGAAACAAGAGTTTCGGACCCTTAGGGCTTGCGTCGGGACGTTTGGCGGAAGAGTTCAAAGACCGCGATCGCGGCTGCATTCGACAAATTGAAACTGCGGACATTGCCGGGCATTGGAATGAATAACACCTCGGAATTATGAACCGCGTCACGCCCGCGCATCTGTTCTTCGGTCAGGCCTGTGGTCTCTTTGCCAAGGACTAGCCAATCACCGC
>JAYTHQ010000229.1:0-3977 GCA_043732445.1 Bdellovibrionales bacterium
CGCCGAGAATCGATTTGGTTCGATCCGGCCATCATTTCCTTCATGACTTGTCAGCCTGAGAAGACAACCGATCAGGGACTGGGGCAGGCGATCTTCACGACGTTCAGCGATTTAGTCGAGCACTTCCACTTCCAAAGTAAGATCGCGCCGTTTGATAAACTACCTTACACGACGAATCCTCAAATGCTTTTTGAGGCGATGGCACTTTCGGCAGAACTGCAGATGGAAGTGACGACAGAAATCTTGCGGGTTAAGTTGAAGGTCGCAAAAGGCGATTACCAAAAAGCATTTGTCTTTTACAACGGCGGAAAAGACAAAGAGGCCTATGGTCAAGCCGTGGGCGCCTGCTATCAATGCGTCACGCAAAAGATGCCGACATCGATGAGCCCCGATCAGCAGGCCAGTACAAATATCGATGAATGTTTAAATCAAGCGTTGTCGGGAAATGGCGTTGACTACAGCTTCTCGAAATTTTCTCACGAATGCCGCGGTGAAGGTGACGAATGGAAATGGCCTTACTGGGTCGGGCGCGGCGTCGATCCAAGTACGAAGGGCCTCAGCCCGGCGACCCATTTACCATGGCCGCCGGGTTCGCCAGAGGCGCTCGCGTCAGCCGCCGCAAATGCGCCGAAAGTGGCGACTCCTTCTGGGGTTCAACCGAGTTCTAGAGCGAAGGGAGCGAAATAATGAACTCTCAAATCAAACTCATTTTGATCACGATTCTGATGACGGGAGCTCCGTCGCTGGCGGTCCCGAGTTCTGCCAAATCTGTAAAGCCCAAGGATCTCGCGACTGATTCGGCTCATTGCAAAATTAGTTACAACGACCTGAAACTTGAGCGCGGCTTGAAACGCAAATGTAAGAGCGAGAAAGTTGAAACCGATTACTTCTCGCTTGATGATACGTCGGCGCCACTTGTTCAGAATCAAACTTTTAAAATCGGGGCCCGTTCTTACCTAGCGACTCGCTGGCAAACCGGCTCAAGCCAAGAGATTGTCATTTTCGATCTCGGAAAAGAAAAGGGCGATCCTGCCTTCCGGGTCGTCTCGGAAGGTCCGAGCTCGTACAGTTACGATTCGAAAACCAAACGGATAAAAATCAGCACCGTCACTCGTGAAGAGGCGGCGGCGGCGAGCCCGGCCGAGAGCAAAGTTTATTATTGGCCAGCAACGGAAAGCGCAGAGTGAGGCCCGGCCCACCAGGCCTGGAGCCGATCCGCTCAGATATTGCCGTGAAATGATCACGCTTTAGATTTTTTTATCTGCGTCGACCCTCCAAGTGCGGGCCGTTTGCGTCTGGGATCGGCCTGTGGGTTGCTCTGTTTGACGGGATGGAAAAAAGCCCGAGCCCCGCAACCCTGTCAAAAATACTCTTGAGCCTGGCGCTGGGCGCGACCGCGCAAATGTCGTCGGCCAACGAAATGCCGTTTCGGGTCGGTCAAGATGTGAACGGGTGGAATACGGCGTTCGTCAGCGTCACGCTCTGCGAGCCACGCACCAGCCGTTGCAAGACGATTGACCGAATAAAGCTTGATACCGGCAGCGATGGCTTAAGAGTTTTAAAGTCAGCGCTAGGCGGACTCAATCTTCCACGCGTTCAATCCATGGGTCTTGATGTCGCGCTCTGTGCCGAGATGGCAGGCGGCACGGGCTACTGGGGGCCGATCGCGAAAGCCGATGTTAAACTTGGCGATGCTTCTGCGCCGGAAGCGAACATTCAAATCGTCGATGCCTCGTATTTTGTCGGAAAGACCCCGTGCAAGTCAGTTCCGTCAGACGGGCGAAACGGGATTTTAGGTATGGGTACGGTTCGCAGCGTTTCTTACGGAAAGACATTTTATTTTTGTTCGTCGGGGCTCTGTTCGGTTTCGTTCGTCGATGAATCGAAGCGACCGCTGAATCCATTATCGTACATGAAAAAAGACAATAATGGATTTGTCGTTTCAACGCCCGATGTTCCAGCGCGTGGCCAAAACTCGATCGACGGAGTCGTGAGGTTTGGGATCGGAACGAAAACCAATAACACTCCGCGCGGCGGTGTCGACACTTGTCATGTCCAGTCGGATGACTATTTGAAAGTGGAATCGGCAGGTAAAGAGTTTTTAACGAAAGCCGATACCGGAAGCTTTGCTTATAATGTTCCGAAATCGGCAGCGCACTTCCCGGCCTGCATGGGCGGCATAGACCTCGCGTGCCCCGCTAGCAACAGGAGCGTTCCGCTCAAGATCTTTAACGCTGACGGCTCAGTTTGCTCAACCTTTGAGATCCATCCGAACGACCCGGAATTGGCCGCGGGATTTGTGGCCGATTCATGGGTCAAACCAAATTTGGTTTCTAGCTTCGGCGGTGCGATGGAAGGCAATCTCGTTTTGGGGATGCCGTTCTTCTACGGCCGCGATGTTTATTTTGGTTTCACCGGGAAAAAATCTTCGCTCGGCCGGGGCCCGCTCATTGCTTTTTAGTTTAAGCGTAAAGTGCGGGCCGGCATCAGGATTTAATCGAGCGTCATGCTCTCATTCACTTTGAAGATTAAGTCGATGGCTAAGCGGAACTTTGCATCGGCTCCGCTCGATGTTTTGCCGGAAGAGAGGCGTTTAATGATTTCAGATTCTTTGCCCGCCAGATCTTCTTTTGAATCGTTGTACAGGAACGCCGAGCGAAGTGAAGTGCCGTTTCCAAATGCGTCGGTTGCTTCGGCATTGATGATGTTACAGGCGTTGATCGCGACGACTCCCGCCTCTTGCAAAGATTTGAGTTCGCCGGCATCGACAACTCCGTTGCGGTTGGTATCGATCCACACCTTCACTTTTGTTGTGTAGAGAGCCGCGTCCCAGGGACCGAAGTAACGGTCTTTGATTTCTGGTGATTTGCAGTTCTTGTTCGATAACGCTTGCAGCGCCAAAAACCCGTTTGCGTACGTCTTGCCATCGACGATCGTATTGTCGCCCAGCAGCTGGCGGCTGCTTGCAACTTGACCTTGATCATCGGCAAGCACCAGGAAACCGTCTTCAACTTCGCGATGAAAGTTCGAAACGATGCCTGGGTCAAGCGAGGCCGGCGAGCGCGAATTCATGTCTTTGAGATCGCCGCTCAGCCAAGCCGTTTGCTGTGTAAACTCGTAGCTGTCTTTGCCGGTCACGATCTCCATTTTCGAAGACATATTAAAGAATGACCCCGCGAAGACACCCGACGTTTTCACTTTTTCGGCGCCCAAGTCTAAAACGATCGGCGTGTACTGTGAAGCGAGGACAGTTCCGGTCATGCCGGCAACACTTAAATTCGAGATCAGCTGCGGAACTCCACGCATTCCGACAAAAGTTTCACGCGACGTTGGCGAAACGTAGGTGTTGCTCAAATTCCAGATGACTTTGTCGCGATTCCGAAAGATGGCCTTTACGTCGAGCTCGTCTTTGACGACCATCTGGACTTCTGATCCGCGTTCGCGCTGCTCTGGTAATTTTACGATTTTGTTCGTCGCCGTGCTGATGCCAAACTGACCGTCGCGAAGGTCTGCGACGTATAATTTTACGATTTGCGGCGCACCAGCTTCGTTGTGCGGCCATGCGCCAAAAAGACGATTCGGGTAAGTATCGGCGCCGTAGTTTCCTTTTCCGTAAGCTGATTTGTCGGTGGCGCATTGCTGGGCCGTACCTGGGTCGCACCACCCGAAGGTCATATAATGAATCTTGTGAGCAAGGCCCGCATCGGACTCGACCGATGAGATAAAGTGATAGCGTTCGGTGCCGTTCACGCGGGTCGACTTGACCATGTTGCCTTGAATTTTGATCGTGTCGAAGAAGCAGTTTTTACCGAAGATGTAGTCGTCTTTGGCAGTCGAGTGATCGGCGACATAATAGGCGTCATAGTCAATTCCGCCTTCACCGTACATGCTACTTGTCTTACCGCCGACGGGGATGTAGCTCGTGGTGGCCGAATTTCCTTCGCTTAAAATCGCCCGCTTGTGCGCCCAAACCGCTA
>JAYTHQ010000230.1:0-3966 GCA_043732445.1 Bdellovibrionales bacterium
CCGCGCGCGTTTACGCCTGAAGATCTCGAAAAAATCGAAAAGAAGATGTCTGAAATCGTGGCCAAAGATTTGCCGATCACGCGCGAAGATTGGTCGACCGATGAGGCGATCAAAAAATTCGTCGCAATGGGCGAGACGTACAAAGACGAACTCATTTCGGGACTCAAAGTCAAAGGCGAGACAACCGTCGGAATTTATCATCAGGGAAAAGAGTGGTTTGATCTTTGCCGTGGTCCGCACATTCAGTCGACCGGGCAGATTAAAGCGTTCAAACTTTTGTCGATCGCGGGAGCTTACTGGCGCGGTGATGAGAAGAACGCGCAACTTCAGCGCATTTACGCGACAGCTTTTGGCGATAAAAAAGACCTCGATCTTTATTTAAAGAATCTTGAAGAAGCAAAAAAACGCGATCACCGCCGCCTCGGAAAAGACATGGGCCTCTTCATGTTTAACCAACTGGCTCCGGGTTCGCCGTTCTTCACGGGCAAAGGCACGATCGTTTATAATCAGCTCGTCGATTACATTCGCGACAAGTACCAGCAAACTGGTTACGACGAAGTCATCACGCCGCAAGTGTTCAACACGGACTTATTCAAAACATCGGGGCACTACGCCAACTACGCCGACAACATGTACTTCACCAAGGTCAACGCCGAGGGTGAAACAGAGTCGGGCATGAAGCCGATGAATTGCCCCGCTCATTGCTTGATGTTCGGTGCGGAACAACACTCCTACCGTGAGCTGCCGGTTCGGATGGCCGATTTCGGCCGTTTGCACCGCTTCGAACGAAGTGGCGTCATGCACGGCCTCACGCGCGTTCGCACGTTCTGCCAAGACGATGCGCACATTTTCTGTACGCCCGAACAGATGCATAAAGAGATCGGCGACTTCATGGCGCTCGCGAAAGAGGTCTACGGCACTCTCGGTATGCCCGATTTTAAAGTGCTGATCGCGACTCGCCCTGAGAAGCGCATGGGCTCTGATGAAACCTGGGATCAGTCTGAAGGCGCGTTGATCGACGCGATGAAAAACCTCAATATTCCGTACGCGATCAGCCCCGGCGAAGGTGCTTTCTACGGACCTAAAGTTGAAATTCATTTCGTCGATGCGATTTTGCGCTCATGGCAGCTCGGCACGATTCAGGTCGATTATATTTTGCCGCAATCGTTTAAGCTCGAGTACACCGGCGAAGACAATGCGCCCCACAGGCCGGTCATGCTCCACCGCGCGATTCTTGGTTCGCTTGAGCGCTTCATCGGTATTTATATCGAACATTGCGCTGGCCATTTTCCGACATGGTTAGCCCCTCGGCAGGTCGCGATCTTAAACGTGACCGATCGTCAGTCTGATTACTGCAAAGAAATTCTTGGCGTCTTAAAAGCCCAAGGCATTCGCGCCGACTACGATAGCCGCAGCGAAAAGCTCGGTTACAAAATTCGCGAAGCGCAAATGCAGAAGCTTCCTTACATGCTCATCATCGGCGACCAAGAAGTCGAGAAGCGCACGGTTTCGGTCCGTTTAAAAAATGGCTCCCAGATCAGCGGCCTTCCGCTCGATGAATTCGTGCAAACAGTGTCCAAAGAAATTCGTGAGCGCTCGCTCGATAATTTGCTGACGGCCCCAGAGGCGCCAGCGCAAAATAACAAGAACCCGGAGGTTCGCAATTAGTACGTTTGGCGGAAGTCGTCCCCCTATCGGCGGTGGTGGTGGTGGCGGTGGAAATCGATTTGATCGCAATCGTGGAGAAAAACCCGGCGCAAAAGGCCTGCGCGTGAATCGCGAGATTCGTGCACCAGAAGTTCGCGTCATCGACGAAGACGGAACGATGCTTGGCATCTTCCCGCCGTTTAAGGCTCTCGAGTTGGCCGAAGAGCGTGGCCTCGATTTGATTGAAATCGCGCCGACGGCAAAGCCGCCGACGTGTAAAATCATGGATTACGGTAAGTACAAATACGAGCTAAAGAAAAAAGAACACGAAGCTCGTAAAAACCAAACCGTCATTACGATTAAAGAAATTCAGATTCGCCCACGCACCGACACGCACGATCTCAACGTGAAGTTGAATCACGCGCGCCGTTTCTTGCTTGAAGGCGATAAAGTGAAAGTGAACCTTCGCTTCTACGGACGCGAGATGGCCCACCAAAACTTAGGTTTCGAACTTCTTCAAAAGGTCAGTAAGATCCTCGGCGATATCGCGATGGTCGAAACCAACCCAAAGATGGAAGGTCGTCAGCTGTTCGCGCTTTTTGCGCCAGATCCAATGAAGATCAAAGAGTTCACCGCAAAAGGTGGCAAGGCGCCTGAAAAGGGACCAGACCTGGTGGATGAGCCTGATGAGGGCGATGACGCCTAACGAGAGCCTGTTGGTCTGTTTCGGTTCCGCTTGTTTGCAGTAGCCGGTCAAAAGCAAAAAGCCTGACTCTCGCGGAGTCAGGCTCTTCTTTTAACTCTTCTTTTAACTCTTCTTTTAAAGTGAGTGACGTGATCAGACGCTTACCGTGCCTCTTGGCACTGGAGGCTGCTGGCTTGGCAGAAGAAGCCATCGCTGCGAGAGCCTTCACGGCATGATTCTTTTGCATTGTCTTCAGCCTCTAGCTTCGTTTGGCCTTCGCCGCTAAATGTTCCGTCAAAAGACGAATCAATGCTGCAGTAATAAGCGTCATACCGGCCGCGTGATGTCTCGCACGAAATCGAATCGTCTTGGCAGAAAAAACCGTTGCTCCGAGAACCAAACCGGCACGATTGGCGTGCTTTTGTTTTAGCTTCTAGCTCTGTCCAGCCTTCACCTGCGAAGGTGCCGTCAAATGCTGAGTCGATTGTGCAATAAGTTAGCGCGTGGGCGGCGTGCGCGGTGAATGTCATCGAGACAAAAAATGCAGCAAGTGCGAATTTCGAAAACACGTTCATAAAAACTCCGGTAAAAAAGTGCCGATCTTAGATCGCCAAGAAAGCAAACCAAAGACCACGTCTACCGAAGAGCTTGCGAGAGGTGGGGAGAGAAGGGCTGTCAAAATAAATGACAGGCCTGAAAAAATGCAAATTGAAACCGATCAGCCAAACTTATTTAGTACTTTTATTTAGTGAATGAGGCTGTTTCCGAATGTCTTCGAAGCCGCCTCAATTGAGCGGTACGGGTTGTCGGCAAGGTCGATCATATAAAGCATCGGTTGCCAGTTTTTATCGAAAATAGCCGGAAGTGCCGCTTGCCCGGGGTAAAACCCATCGCGCACGAATCCCGACGGATCCATTTCAAAAGTAAACGCGAAAATCTTATGAGTCGCGTAAGCCCAATCGCAGGTATCGCCGCTTGCAAGATAAAGATTAGAGGCTTGCATTGGTGTGTAGCCGTTCCAGGTGGCCATTTGATTTGCCATTGTTTTAAAGACCTGCTGATCGCGCGCATCGGGTACGCCGTCGTATTGACCGCCCCATGGATATAAAACCAATTGCGAATACGTGTGCAGAGTCAGAAGGGTGGTGGTGTTCGGCGTTGAATCGACCCACGCTTTGACCGCGCGGGTTTCAGGTTCGCTGAACGCCTGTGGGCCGTGAAATGTTTCGTTGCCCGGGTCTGAGCTTGAACCGTCGACATTGTTCCAGCCTTGAGAATAATTGCGATTCAAATCGACGCCGTAAGATCCGTCTGAGTTTAGCGTGCGGTTTTTACGCCAAGTTTTGTAGGAGCCCGATTCAATGTCGTACTCGGCACCATCGGGATTTATGAGCGGAACGATTTGAATGTCGCGCGTTTTGATCAAACGCACGGCGGTCGAATCGCCTTGGTCATACAGCGATAAAAGCTTCTGGGCGAACATCAGCGGAACTTCGACCGAGACGTGCTCACGGGCGTGGTGCCCACCCATGATCAGCGAGGCCGGCAGTTGATTTGCGTGCGCCAGATCTTCCGAGATTCGCAGGCGCATGAGGTCTCGGCCCTCGCCAGACTTTCCGATCGAATCGAACGCC
>JAYTHQ010000231.1:0-3939 GCA_043732445.1 Bdellovibrionales bacterium
CTGCGGCCGAACGGCGGCGGTGGTATTCAGTTTGAAGATCAAGTGCCTTTGAGCCAACGAGGCCGGCCGACTGGCGAATCCTTTCCTCGAGGAGACAAAGCGAGAGAGGCTGGTAAACAAATTTTAACAGCCAGCGTGGATTTTCCGGTCGATGAGTGATGTCATTTTGCTGCGGGGCCTGCGACCACGGAGTTTCTCCGTTGGTCGAAGCCGCCGATGGCAACGTTAGGGCCACGCCGCAAAGCCCCAGGGTGGACCTGGGAATGAATCGGCTCATCGCCTGAGAACTCGGTTCAAAACTGCAGATGCCCGCATCTTTTCAGGTGCGGGGCGCTAGGCTCCGTGCTAGACCCGGGGGCTCACGAAAACTTGATTAAGTCCTGGCGCTCGAAGGTTCCACTTTAGTTGGTGGGTCGGCAGCAAAAGGCAGGAGACCCAGATGTCTGTCCTCGACACCGACTTTGCCGATACGACCAGATCAGAACTAGAGGCCGAAGCCGAAGCTGTTTTGAACGCCGCCGAAATCCTGCCGGCCGCGCAAACGAAAATTCCGACAAAAAACTTTTACGATTACACATTGCCTGAGCTCGGTGAAATCTTGAGCGAGCGCGGTCAACAAAAGTTTCGCGCGCAGCAAGTGTTCAAATGGGTCTACGAAAAGCGCGAAGAAAATTACGACCAAATGTCGAACGTCGCCAAGTCGTTTCGCGCTGAACTCCCGGGCCTCTTTCACTTTCAACTTCCGCGCACGGTCGCCGAGTTAAAATCAAAAGATGGAACACGCAAATGGCTCTTCGATATCGGTGACGGAATGACGATCGAAACGGTTCTCATCCCGAACAAAGATCGCCTCACCCTTTGTGTCTCGAGCGAAGTTGGCTGCAACATTGCGTGCAAGTTCTGTTTTACCGGCAAACAGAAATTAAAGCGCAGACTCACGGCTGGCCAGATCGTCGGTCAATTTCTTCATGCGCAAGACTCGCTCGCAAAAGATGGCCTTCGCGTGACCAACATCGTTTTTATGGGTATGGGCGAGCCGCTCGATAACCCCGACGAAGTTTTCAAATCGATCGAAATTCTGCACGATCCAAACGGCATCAATCTCTCTCGCCGCAAAATTACAGTTTCGACCTCCGGTCTCGTGCCGCAAATGCACAAAATCGCAAAAGCGAAAGTACGCTTGGCGGTGAGCCTGAATGCTCCAAGCAACGAGATTCGTAGCCAAGTCATGCCGATCAACAAGAAGTACGACGTCTATCAACTCCTCGATGAGTGTCGTGCTTACTACAAGGAAACTGGCGACCGCATCACGTTCGAATATGTTTTATTAAAAGGTGTCACCGATAAACTCGGTCAGGCCAAGGAACTCTGGAATCTCGTGCGCGATATTCCGTGCAAGATCAATTTGATCCCGTTCAACGAACATCCAGGCTCAGGATTCGAACGGCCCGACCGCGAGTCTGTCGTCGCCTTTCAAAGTGAGTTGATTCGATTGGGTGCGCACGTACTTTTAAGAAAAACGATGGGTCGCGATATCTTTGCGGCTTGCGGCCAGTTGACCTCTAAATATGAAGGGCGTCCTGAAACCATGGACGCTCGCTAATTTCGCTCTAGCTAGCTAGATAAAAGGAAGATCACATGTCGAACATTCTCGTTGTTGGTAGTCTCGCTTACGATTCACTTAAAACGCCGTATGGCCACGTCGACCGCACGCTCGGCGGCAGCGCGAACTATTTCAGTTTAGCCGCGAGTCTCTATTCGCAGGTGCGGGTCGTCGGCGTCGTCGGCGAAGATTACGAGGCAAAAGATCTCGAGATGCTGACCAAGCGCCGGGTCGATATCGCGGGCCTCCAAAGAAAGCCCGGCAAGACCTTTCACTGGACAGGCGAGTACAAAGCCGACATGAGCGAAGCGATTACGATCGCAACCGACCTCAATGTCTTCGCCGACTTTAACCCCGAGATCCCAAAAGAGTATCGCGACTCGCAATACGTTTTTCTCGCGAACATCGATCCGATCTTGCAGCTTCGAGTTCTTGAGCAAATTGAGAAACCAAAACTTGTTGGTTCTGACACCATGAACTTTTGGATCTCATCCAAACTTCCCGAACTTAAAAAAGTCCTCGCGAAAGTTGACGTTCTTTTGATCAACGAAGGCGAAGCCGATTTGATTGCTGAGTCTGGAAACGCGATTGCGGCTGCCAAAGCTATTCTCGAAATGGGGCCGAAGGCGGTCGTCATCAAACGGGGAGAGTACGGTTTCGTTCTTTACACCAGCGAGGGTTTCTTCGTGATGCCTGCGTTTCCGATCGCGCACGTCGTAGATCCAACGGGAGCAGGCGATACGTTCGCGGGCGCGTTCTTCGGTTATCTTTCAAAACGCGACAAAGGTTTTGACCTCCATGCCCTCAAGCAGGCCTGCATCCAAGGTTGTTTGGCCGCGAGTTTTACGGTTGAAGCGTTTGGCGTTGAACGCCTAAAGTCTTTGACCTGGCCTGAAGTCGAGCAACGGCAAGCTCAATACCACAACGCGACGACGCTCTAAGCGTATACGACTCGACGAAGGCCGAGTTAGCGCAGCGCACTCTCCAGATAAAGCCGGGCTTTTCCGATAGATATAACGATGAGTCCTAAAAAAAGTAAGCGGTCCCAAGCCGCTCAACAGCTGATCGAAGATCTTCTCGATGAACCTTCATCGAATCAGCCCCCTCATTTGAAAATCGAAACGAACGCTTCGTTCGGTCCCATTGATGCCGACAGTAAGAAAAACATTGTGCTCGATGGCGACCTGTCCGCAGAAAATTCGCTTCATCTTGAAGTTTCCCAGAAGGTGGTTCTTGATCCGATCGCTCGGGCGAATAAAACGGCGATGTTCGAATCGCGCCAACGTCTCGCTGGCGACAATCCCGCCGAGCCGATCGCGCACAAAAGAACTCCAGCACCTCTTCCTCCGCCCCACGAAAATTCATCGCGTCCGGCCATTGTCGATTTCGGGGCGATGACCGCCGATGAAGAGATCGTTCAAGATTCTTTAGAAGAACGAACGATGAAGGTGGCTGCGCCGCAAACTCTCATCAGCCAGCCGGAGCCTCGTTCAGAAGTCATTCCTATCACGCGCCAAATCGATCGCGGTGGTGTGACCGAGATTCGTTCGGGACTTAAAGTTCCACCGGCACCGCGGAGCCCCGAGCAGGCCTCAAGCCCCGTATTTTCGTCATCGGAAGCGGCGCTGAAACAATCTGAAAGTTTAAGAATTGCTCAAAGCCGCATCACTGATCTTGAGCGCGAGCTTGAGCGCGTTCGCCGCGACAACGAGTCGTTGTCGACCGCCGGTGATACGCTCCGTCGGCGTGCGGACGAACTTGCATCGAAGGCAGAATCGTTCGAGATTCAAGCTCGCGAATCGTCGCGAATGCTCGATGAAGAGAAAAAAGTCATGCGTGGCCAACTCCAGACCAAAGATCGCGAGAATCACGAGATGCGAGCTCGCGTCGAAGAGATTGAAACGCGATTAGAATCCAACTTTAAAAAAATCAGGGTCCGCGAGCGCGAACTCGAGCACCGTCTTGAGATCGTTAAGATGGAGAGCGCGACGCTCATCAGCACCAAAGATAAGATGATTCTTGATTTGAAACGGCAAATTGATCAGCTTCAGCACGAAGGCGGCTCGGCAAAAAACAAGACGCAAGAGCTCTTCAATCAGTACAAAGACAAGCAAGAGACCATTCGTCGCGTCGTCCGCGCTTTACGAATAGCGCTCACGATTCTCGAAGGTGACGACGAATCAGCGGCGTCCGTCAAAAAAGTCGAGTGAGAAAGCTCAAGGTCGTCATCAGTGACCTGCATCTCGGTCGGGGCCGCACGCTCGAGGGCGGGGCCACGAATCCTCTCGAGGAATTCTATTTCGGGCAAAAGCTCGTCGAGTTCTTTCAGTACTACT
>JAYTHQ010000232.1:0-3929 GCA_043732445.1 Bdellovibrionales bacterium
TTCCAGCGAACAACGTATTGATTTGCCACGGCGTTCGGCGTGCATTTCGCCGCTGTAGTGGGGAAAACCGACGTCGACGTTGAGTTCGTCGGCGCGCAAGCCGTCAGGCTTAAAAGAGCTATGAACAAGAATCCGAAACGAGCTTTGACGACATCCATGTCTGCCTCCGCGAAACGAGCCGCGGGCCGCATTTTTTAAGAGCATCCTGCTCTCCACGCGAACCACTTTTCTATTGTCACGGAACGTTCACAACTGGGTTAGTCCAACTCTTACAACGCACGCGGGATCAAACAGTTAGCAGAGGCGAACTAGACCAGAGAGACGACGAATATGGAATTGAGGAAAAATTTGCCTGGGCCTGAAACCCGCAGTAGTGGCCTTAGTGGCGGTAGGTCGAAAAATCTAACAGCCTGAAATGAATTCTTTTAAAAAGCCGCCGAACTTTACTTCGACCATTTTGGCGGTGGCAGTGACGTCGTCGTGAGACAGTTTTTGATTCACGAGCCCGGCCGCGGGATTCGTGATGCAACTCACCGCGCACACACGTAAACCTAAATGATTTGCGGCGATGGATTCCGGCACGGTACTCATGCCGACCGCGCGGCCGCCGATTTGTTGCAGGTATCGAACTTCTGCGGGCGTTTCATACGTCGGGCCACTCACGCCAGCGTAAATGCCGCGCGAATAGCGAACCCCACGTTTGTTTAAGATCTCTTCCATCTGCGAATTTAATTTACGGTCGTACGCTTCGCTCATGTCCGGAAAACGCGGGCCGAGCTGCGAAATATTGGGGCCTTTTAACGGATTGTCGCCCATGAGATTCAAATGATCTTCAATGATCATAAAATCGCCGGGCTTTTGATTTGGATCAAGACCGCCGGCTGAGTTTGTTAGGAGGAGAACTTCGATACCGAGCATCGCGATCGTGCGAGTTGGGTGAACGACTTCGGCCATCGAGTGACCCTCATAATAATGAACGCGACCGCTCAAGCACGCGACTGGCGTGTTGCCGACGTGACCTAAAATTAATCGGCCCCCGTGACCATCAACCGATGGCGGAATGAAGCCGGGGATTTCGTCAAAACGAAGCGTTGTTTCGACATCGATCAGGTCAACGAACGAACCCAGCCCTGATCCCAAAATAACCCCCACCCTCGGCTTTAGCTGCGAGCGCGTGCGGATATAAGCGGTTGATTCGGCTAAGTTCTTTTGAATATTCATCGGTCGATTGAAGGCTCTCTAGTTAATTTATTTTCGTCCGGGCAACTAAAGCGGCCACCTCGGGTTTTTGCAAGGAAATTGTCGTGGCCGACAAAACCCTGATTTGAGCCGCATCGAATTTATATTCAGACGAGGAGTTTTGAACGAATAGCGTGTAGAGCGGCTCACCTTTTTTAACTGGCTCGCCGAGTTTTTTGTGAATCTCGATTCCGGCAGTTAAATCCAGCTCATCAGTCGATTTAATCCGACCCGCACCCAACGCTAACGAGGCGTAACCAATCTGTTCGGTGTCGATCGATCCGACAAAACCGTCAGAGGGCGAAAGGACATCAAACCGAGTGGCCGGCAGTGGAAGTCCTGTGAGAGAACCGCCTTGGGCCTCACAAAGCTCTTCGAATTTTTTGAAAGCGGACCCATTTTCGAGAACTTCGAGCGCCTTTGCATAACCGTCGGCGGCGGTTTTAGCGCGTCCCCCCAGCCAAATCATCTGACCCGCTAACTCTAAGCTGAGTTCGCGGCAATCGGTAAAATCTGATCGACCCAGAAACGAGGCGTTTTTCAGAATCGCAACGCATTCGCCAATCTCGAGCGAGTTTCCGACAAAGCGGCCGAGTGGCTGTTCCATGCTGGTTAATAAAACGGCGACTTTCTTTTCGTAAGCCGTGCCGATTTCCATCAGTTTGGTCGCGAGCAGGTCGGCCTCATCGAGTGTTTTCATGAAAGCGCCTGATCCGAATTTAACATCTAGAACGAGGGCACCAATCCCCTCAGCGATTTTCTTCGACATGATGCTCGCGCAAATTAGCGGCAAAGACTCGACGGTCGCCGTCACGTCGCGAAGCGCATAGATTTTCTTGTCGGCGGGGCAGATTTCTGAGGTCTGACCGATGATCGCGACGCCGAGCTGATGGACCTGTTTGATGAACTGCTCGATTGAGAGAAAAACGTTGAAACCCGGAATCGCCTCGAGCTTATCGAGAGTCCCACCCGTATGCCCGAGGCCTCGGCCGGCAATCATCGGTACCGTGACGCCAGCTGCGGCCGCGATCGGCGCAAGGATCAGGCTCGTTTTATCACCGACTCCGCCAGTTGAATGTTTATCGACCGCGATCGATTTTGCTTTTGAAAAATCAAGTACGCGCCCTGAGTGCAGCATGCAATCTGTCAGCTTCGCGGTTTCTAACGGGGTCATTCCCTTAAAATAAACAGCCATGAGCCACGCCGACATTTGGTAGTCGGGAAGAGCTCCAGAGGTAAAGCCGTGAATCAGAAAATCGATTTCTGCCTTCGTGTGTTCGAGACCCGAGCGTTTTTTCTTTATTAACTCAGCCGCGATAAACATTAGTAACCGCCGCCGGCAAGCGTCCCGGAAACGAGCGCGACGCCTGCACTTGTCCCGAGGCGAGTGGCGCCGGCTTCAATCAACGCAAGCGCTTGCGCAAACGTCTTTACGCCCCCGCTCGCTTTGATTTCCATTTTTGGCGAGATCGATTTTTTCATGAGCTCGATGTCCTCAACGCTGGCTCCGCGGCCTAAAAATCCGGTTGCTGTCTTTACAAAGTGGGCTCCGGCCGATTCCGAGATTTTGCACGCGCTGACGATTTCATCGTGAGTCAAAAGACCCGTTTCTAAAATCACCTTTACGACATGTCCGCCGGCGGCTTTTACGACCGCGGCAATATCTGACTCGGCCTCGTTCCAACGCGCGGCTTTGACCAGATCAAGTCGAACCACCATGTCGATTTCGCGAGCGCCCTCGGCGACCGCTTGTTCAGTTTCAAGAACTTTTATTTTCGATTCATGCGTACCCAAAGGAAAACCGATCACGCTCGCGGTAAGAACATCGGAGTCACTCAGGAAAATTCGGGTCGACTTTACGAAAATCGGATTTACGCAGACGGCTTTAAAATGAAACCGTCGAGCTTCGTCGCAAAGCTTCTCGATGTCCTTCAACGTCGATTCAGGCTTTAAAAGCGTGTGGTCGATGAACGAGGCCAGTTCTGATGGCGTTTTAAGACTGGCTGTGCTTTTCATAAGCCCTCACAAAGATTGAAAATAGCGCCGGAGAGATCAGTGATTCAACGACATTATTTGACGATGGGTTTAAATGTGAGTGAAATGGGCCAACGAGATGTAACCGGCGAACTCTTCTATTTCGATTCGCCGACCCATCCAGACACTTTCGTTGTTTTGCAAGACGGTGAGGAACCATGGCTCTGATCACTAAGCTGACACGTTTTCTTCTCCTGATAGCCGTAAGTGCCAGCGTGACTTCGTCGGCTTTGGCTCAAACCTCTTCGGGTAGTTCGTCCGCGGGCGAGACGCGATCGACCGGCGGGCCCCGACGCCAGCTGGCGATGATTATTTTTGCCGGCCTCGGCGGCGCTGTTTTAGGTCTCAGTACATTAAGTTTTTACGGACGCCCTCAAGACAATCTTCAAAATATCGCGATTGGTTTTGCTGGGGGAGTGATCGTCGGAACGACGTTTGTGACTTACCGGGCCGCGACCAATCCCTCGGAGTTCTACGGAACGCGTCCGCAGAATGAAGACGAAGTTCAAATCACAAATCGCGCAAAAGCAGAAACGGCGCCCTTGCGAACGCCGACTTTTGCGATGACGTTTGATTTCTAAAGCGCTCAGTCCTTGCTTTACACCGACTGTCGATTACCGAGTCAGCTCGTTTTTTTGAACCGATCGGCGATCGAG
>JAYTHQ010000233.1:0-12409 GCA_043732445.1 Bdellovibrionales bacterium
AGACCATCTAAGACGGCGCGGAGTAAACCGTCGGCAGGAATCGCTTGGCCGTATTTGCCAATGAGATAATCGAGAATATTTCCGGGCCGACCATTTTTGAAAATCGCTTTGTTCGAGACAGCGCCCGCCAAATTATTCAGAAGTGCTTTCCGACCTTCAACTCCGAGAAGCGGGTTCTCGGTCGTCACTTGAAAATAGTGGTTCAGGTCGGTTGTGGAAATATTTTTTAAACCTTCGCTGTCGGCGCGAAGGCTTTTGCGATCTGACGACATGGCGCCAGCCAAAAACATATGCAGGCTCGCGACGCCTAAGCCTTCCGAGCGAGAAAATGTTTGGCCATTTGACTCTTCTTTGTACTTCCACAAGGCGCCTGCGCCGGCATCGAGAAGAACGGAAGTTATGACGAGATCAAGTTTGATCCGAGCCCGCTCGAGTTTGTCGAATTTTTCGATGGCTTGATCCAGTGACTTGGTGCGATCGATTCCGCCCGCTCGGAAGTGACCCCAGCGTGAGTGAAACGGAATGTTCATGTCTGGGTAGTTCCTTTTTATCACCGAAAGAACGTAATCAACTGTCGGTTGAAACTTTTCAGCATGATACTCAAAAAGCGTTTTGCCTTCCACCGTGAGGTCAAAAATCTTTTTCGCCTGGGCGCGAACAGCAGCAGGGGTGAGCAGATAGTCGACCTGTTTTAGCGTCAGATCTAGAGTCTTACTCAATGTTTCGTCCTTTGACTTTTTTGAGATCAGCCGCAGTTTTCGGAACGTCGGTATTGAAATACCCAGCGGCTTTCTTGGCTTCCATTTCGACTTGCGCATCTTTGGGGATCAAATCATCGGGAATTGAAATCCGATTCACGACTTCGATGCCGCTTTTCACGATGGCGTCGTATTTCATGTTGCTCATTGAGTGCAGGTTATGAATTTTTTTAATTCCGAAGAAATGAAGGGGGTCTGGCATGAGCTCTTGAAAGCGTGCGTCTTCGACACCGGCTACGCACTGCGTGCGGTGAAAGTACGTGGCCGCCGTATCGCCGCCTTCTTGGCGCTTGCGAGCATTATAAACTAAGAACTTCGTGACCTCACCGAGCGCACGACCCTCTTTGCGGTAATAAATGATAATCCCGACGCCGCCACGTTGAGCCGTGCGTGCCGCATCTTCAATTCCGTACATCAAATAAGGTCGGCACGTGCAGATGTCTGAACCAAAAACGTCTGAGCCGTTGCACTCGTCGTGAACGCGGCAGGTGAGTTCGATTTTATCATCGGCGAGCGCCGCCGGATCGCCAAAAATATAAGCCGTCGAACTACCAATGGGCGGCAGATACACTTTGAGATCAGGGCGCGTGATGAGCTCGGGGTGCATGCCACCAGTCTCCTGAAAAAGGATGCGACGAAGTTCGCCTTCTTCGGCGCCAAGACGGTGGGCGATGCCCGGCAAATACCAAACCGGATCGAGTGCGACTTTTGTGACTTTCACGTCGCGATTTTCACGAACGATTTTACCGTCAATTTGAATGCGCCCTTGATCGATGGCCGCTTCAATCTCTGGTAACTGTAAATGCGCCTGCGTGACCGCAATCGTTGGCCGAATGTCGTAGCCTTGTTCAAAAAGACTCTTGAAATGAATTTGCGGGTCGAGCCCCCAGGGGTCGATCGAAACGATTTTGGTTGGGTCAAACCACTGCGGGTAGGGGCCGATTTTGACGGGGCTCTGGGTGTTTTCAAGATCGGGTTTGTGAGCGCTCGAAAATTTGCCGCTCGCGATCGAAAGTGCGCGATAAATCGTGTAACTGCCGCCGTGCGTGCCGATGGCGTTTCGCGCTTTTTGATTCGTGCTCGAGGCTACAACGGGGCCGCGCACGAGAGGATCTTTGGCGCCCCAATGAATCGGCAACGTTTCTTTATGTCGCAAGTTTCCCTGGGAGGCGAGAATGACGTGATTCGACCGCTTATCTACATCTGTCACCGAGTGCTCCTTACGACATCCAGCCGGAATCGCTTTGCGCTTCCCACTTTGTCGTCACTTTTTTTACATTCGACCAAAAGTCTAGACTACCGGGCCCCGTGATATCGCCGTGCCCGTACTTTGAGGCGTTGATGCCGCCGAATGAAAACGGTTCGCGCGGAACAGGCACTCCGACATTGATGCCGACCATGCCGGTCGATGCTTCACGCGAGACGCGCTCGGCGAGCGCGCCATTTGAAGTAAACACGCTGCAAGCATTTCCGTACTCGTTGCTGTTTTCAATTTCCATTGCATGCGAAATATCCTTGCAATGCACGATGCTCAAAATCGGGCCAAACAGCTCATCGACGGCGGCTTCGGCCCTCGGCGTGACCATGTCGAGAATTGTGGGGCCAAGCCAGTTGCCATCTTCGAGACCTGAAGGAGCCTTCGCTTTGCGGCCGTCGAGAAGAATTTTGGCGCCGTCTTTTTCGGCGCGATCGATCGCGCCCTTCAAAAACTCAACTTGTGCCTTCGTGATGATCGCGCCCATCGTGTCGCCGAGTTTCAACGACGATGCGCGGCTCACGATCCGGTCAATGTGGTGAGAAACGTCGCCGACCGCCAGCAGCACCGATGCGGCCATGCATCGTTGACCAGCACAACCAGTGAAAGAATCAGAGATCCCGATGCCGCTTAAATCTGAATTGGCATCGGGAAGCAAAACGATATGATTCTTTGCTCCGCCAAGAGCCAGCACGCGTTTACCGAGCGCTGTTCCGCGCTGATAGACGTGTTTCGCAATTTTTGTCGAGCCGACAAAGCCAATCGCCTTCACCAACGGGTGATCGATGATCGCATTCACGGTCGCCGCCCCTCCGTGCAAGACTGTGAAAAGTCCGTCGGACAACCCGGCTTCCTTTAAGGCAGTCGCTATTTTCAAAGCCGTCAGTGGCGTTTTGTCAGACGGCTTCCAGATGTAGGCGTTGCCGAGTGCCAACGCGATCGGAATCGTCCACATTGGGACCATCGCCGGAAAATTAAAAGGCGTGATGTTCGCGACGACGCCAATCGGTTCACGCCGAAATTCGCAGGTGACCCCTCGAGAGACTTCGAGCTTTCCGCCCAGATCGATATTCTGAATCGACAGCGCGTACTCCAGAACCTCGATTCCTTTCATCAGACCGGCCTTCGCTTCGTCGAAGGTTTTGCCAGATTCCGAACTTTTCAGATGGCTGATTTCGTCTTGCTCGCGCAAAAGAACGTTTCTAAAATTAAATAGAACTTTGCTGCGCTCTTTAATCGGGAGGCGGCCCCATTCCTTTTGAGCTTTCGCCGCCCCTTCGATGGCGTTCGAAATCTGCTTTTCCGAAGGCACCGAAAACGAACCAATTTTGTGGCCGTTGTAAGGCGAGACGACATCTTGAGAGCCGGCTTCGCCTGTGACCCAGACGTTTGAAATAAAATTGGCGCAAACCACGTTTGCCGGGAGCTGAGTCTTCATTTAATACCTCGACCCAAGAGAATAAAGTGAAAGCTCTCGGGATTGCCAGCTTTAGCTCGGCGCGCGTGGTTCGAAAAGGCGGTTTCCGAACAGGAAAGGCGCTTTTTTGACCCTGACAAAGGGCGGAAGGCGAGGAATGGTTATTTTTTGAGAGATGTCACAAACGACAATCGCAGGGCGTATATCTAGTGAGGCGGGCGATGAATCCGAACGAGAGCTTAACCGACGAGCAACTGATGAAAGCGTATCAGAATGGTGCCGGCGACGCCTTCGATGTGCTTTTCAAGCGTCACTCGGCTCGAGTTTACGGCTTTCTCATGAATCAGCTCCGCGACCGCGCTCAGGCCGATGACGTTTTTCAGGCGACGTTTCTGAAACTACATCGGTCGCGCCGGCACTACGACCCCGTGTTTCCTTTCGCGCCTTGGCTCTTTACGGTTTGCAAAAGTGTTCTGACCGATCACCGCCGAAAGATGAGTCGCGTCCGCGAGCGCTTAGATCAAGACTTGGTTTCGAGTGCGGTCGATGATCGGCAGACGGTCGAGCCTCGACCTGAAATCTCACTTGAGGGTCTCAGTGATCGTGAGCGCACCGCAATTCAGCTGAGATACGTGGAAGATCTAAAATTTGAAGAAATCGCGGCTCGTCTAAAGACCTCATCGTCAAACGTGCGGCAGATCATTAGCCGAAGCATTAAGACTCTGAAACTGATTTCGCAAAGAAAGGAAGATTAGGTCATGACATCAAACAAGAAAGAACTCAGCGAAGAGTTTCACGAATTCCTTTCGGCTGATGAAGTGCGACCTTCACCGGCACTGAGCGACGCGATTCTTATTCGCGTTCGCCAGGACCTCAGCCCCTCGGGGCAAAAAGTTTTTCTGAAAATGTTGGCGGTTCACACTTTGGTCAGTGTCTTTTCGTTGTCGGTCTGCTCCCAGTTTGGAATTCGGTCGTTTAAGATTTACGACGCGATGGAATCGATGATGGCGGTCGCGGGAGAGGCCTACTGCATGGCGCTCTGCGGTCTCTTGTACTTGAGCATCAGCGGCCTGGCGCTCAGCTTTCTTTTGAGCCCCGAGGAGCTGAAAGTCATCAGACGGCAAAAGTTTTTACAGCTGACTTTGCTAACGGGTGTTTCGCTCGGCGTCTTTCTTTGCCTCGGAGCCGAAGTTCTTCTTGTTCCTGGTGCCTTGTGGGTAGCCGGATCGTTAATTGGAGGCGTAACGACGTTAGAACTAGGTTGGCTCTTGCGTTCGAAATTTAGAAACCAACTTATTTTTGGAACGTAAATTAAAATGTCACAAAGAGTCCGGCGTTGTCGTAATCATTTTTGATCGGTGGACATGAAACAAATTTCGATACTCGCATTCATTTCGTTGACGCTAGCTTCTCAAGCTTTTGCTCACCCGGTGGCCTATCAGGGGGCCACGGGAGTGATGACTTGGAATCAGCCTTTCATGACAGATAATTGGCTGACGTACAGCTTTCGAAGCGACGCCGCGCTGGCGGGCCGGGTGATGCGTTTTGAAATGCCCGAGGGCCGAATGCAATACTTCGGCGGACAATTAGATTACCTTGTAAAGCGCTGGAACGAAACCGACTCGCAAGCCAATATTTATACATACGGCTCTTACGGTGCCGTCAATTTTCAGAATCGGAACGGTGCGGCCGGGCTCGCGGGGGTCGAGGCCGATGTCGAGAGCCGAAAGTACTTTGCGTCGGTGAAGTCTGAGAAGATGTGGGCCAGCTTAGGCCCAGATTACTTCGGCTATGAAGCTCGCCTAGGTATTGCGCCCTACGAGGCGGAGTATGCTGAAATTGCGACTTGGTTCATGATTCAGTATGAATACCACCCAAGCTTGGTCAAGGCGTACGCGGTGACTCCGCTTGCAAGGCTCTTTTATAAAAACTTTCTATTTGAAGCCGGCGTCAGCACCGAAGGTGATTGGATGTCGAATTTCATGTTTCACTTTTAAGGAAAAGAGTTAGTTATGAAAAATCTCGTCGTCGTTCTTTTCGCGCTTATTTTTTCGATCAGTGCTTGGGCAAAAGAGATCAAAGTTTCTGTGAAGGGCATGGTTTGCGGTTTTTGCGCTCAGGGAATCACAAAAAAGTTTAAAGCCGAGCCGGCCGTCGATTCAGTCATCGTGAGCCTCGAGAAAAAAACCGTCGTTCTGCAAACAAAAGACGGAAAAAATCTTGGCGATCAGCAGATCAAAGATATTTTGACCGACGCAGGCTACAACATTGAAAGCATTCAAAGGCAGTAGGCATGGAAGCGAAAAAACTGATTTCGTTCCTTGGCCTGTTCACGTCGCTCAGTACGCTTCTTTGCTGTGCGCTTCCGGCGCTCTTGGTCAGCCTTGGTCTCGGCGCAGTTTTAGCTGGGCTCGCGAGCCGGTTCTCAGCTTTGATTTGGGTGTCTGAACATAAAGCGACCGTTTTTGGCTTGGCCGGTGCACTGATGGTGATCAATGGGCTTTTAATCTGGAGCCAAAGAGATGCGCCGTGCCCGATTGATCCAGATCTTCGCGAAGCGTGTCTGACCGGCCGATCTTTGAGCTTAAAAATTTACCTCTTCAGCGTTACGATTTTCGCGGTCGGCGTTTTTTTCGCCTTTCTGGCCCCCAAAATTTTTTCGTAATTTAAGTCAGGGTCGTCAAAGATAAAAAAGTGAGGTCACGAGCTTGACTGTCGAGCACGTTGACTCACAATGACGGCATGGAAGAAATTGAAGTTCCGCTCGAGCAAGTCCAGGAAAATGCCCATCACGCACTTCACTCTGAAAGCACGATTGGCTGGTTAAGTTACGCCGCACTTTCGTCGGCGATCATTGCAGTATGCGCTGCGGTGGCGGCGCTACTCGCTGGCCAGCATGCGAACGAGGCGATGATCGATCAGATCAAAGCGTCGAATGACTGGAATTACTATCAGGCCAAAGGTGTGAAGAGCGCGATCTTAGGTAGCAAGCTCGAGACGCTCAAAGAACTCGGCAAAGAAGCTACGACCGAAGAACTAAAAAAAGTCGGCGAGTATAAAAAAGACCAAGACGAAATCTCTGAGCGCGCCAAGGAACACGAAAAATCGTCCGAAGAGCATTTAAAAGTACATGAACTGATCGCCCGCGCGGTGACCATGTTTCAAGTCGCCATCGCTCTTGGGGCCGTTTCAATCTTAAGTCGCAAGCGACGATTTTTTTACGGAAGTCTCGGCCTTGCAGCTCTCGGCGTGATTTTTTTCGTTCAAGGGTTGCTGAGCTAAAAGTTTTGGCAGTTGGCCGAAATGACGCCGCGCTCAAGGCGAGCTCTGCACATTTCTTTCACGTGAATACGCAGAATTCTGCGCGTTAGATGAGACCCTGTTCCCCGAGAGTAAATTTACCCGGAGGCCTTTATGAAACGTTTAATGACAACTCTGATCTGCAGCACCGCCGTCACTGGCGCACTTTTAATTGCGCAAAGTTCTTTTGCTCAGCCTTCCATTCAGGCTGAGCCCACTCAAGTTCCGGCTACCTTCTCGAAGATTTACGTTCCGGTTGGTTTTGACTCAAACGATAACGTTCAATTCGTTGGCGAGGGGATTTTCAATAACTCTTGCTTCCGCCCCGCACCGACAACACTAGCGGTTGATCCGGCGACAAAAACGATCAAAGTCGGCGCGGTCGCGTATCGCTACAACGGGATCTGCCTGCAGGTTCTTTTGCCGTTCAGTCGCGTCGTTGACGTCGGAATCTTAGCTGCAGGGACATGGCAAATTGTCGGTGTCGACGGAAAGCGCTTGGGTCAGATTAAAGTTGCACCAACGTTGACGGCTGATCCAGATGATTATCTTTATGCGCCTGTGTCTCAGGCCTACGTCCGCCAAACACGAGCGTCCGAAAGTTTGATTCTGAACGGAACATTCCCAAACTCGTGCATGAGCATGCAGGAGGTTAGAGTGAACGTGACTGACGATGTGGTGATCGTTCAGCCCATCGCGCAGATGATTGATAAATCGGCCTGCAAGGGTGGGCCAAAAATATTTACTCACATCGTCAATTTACCGTTGATCAAAGCTGGTCGTTACCTGCTTCACGTTCGTTCGATGAACGGTGCCGCTGTTAATTCGCTGGTCGATCTTCAGTAGCTTGAGGCTCTAAGATTTGAATCGAAAACTCAGGTCCTGGGCTTTGCCTTTTTTGCCCGGGGCCAACCGGAAGTGGTTTGCGCAGTTTTTTGAGCACATTTGAAACGCGCCGCCCTTTTCCTTACAGCTCACGCAAATCTGCACCGTCGTTTCGCAGCGCCCGCAATCAAGGATTTGGTCGGCTGGCTGACCGCAGTGCGGGCACAAAGTGTAAAGTTCAGTTGGTTTTAAGTCTTGATCGACCGCCACTCGGTGGTCGAACACAAAGCATTCGCCCTCAAAATTAGCCTGAGGCTTTTGCGCCAGATAATTCAGGATACCGCCGTCGAGCTGATAGACCTTATCGAAGCCTGAGCTGTGCATTTCAACGATTGCCTTTTCGCACCGGATACCGCCCGTACAGAAAATAAGAACCGTTTTATCCGTCGGGATTTCACCACTTTGCGCCTTGCTCCTCACGTAATCACTGAAGTCCGAGAACTCCTCGATTTTAGGGTCGATAGCACCTTTAAATGTTCCAATGCGTGTCTCGTACCAGTTCCGGGTATCGAGTAGCACAACATGCTCATGCTTCATCATTTCGTCCCACTGATCGGGCGACAGATGGGTCTGGCTTTTGGGTGGAAGCGGCCGAACTTCTGGCTTTCCAAGCGTTACGATTTCATCGCGGATTCTGACTCCAAAGCGACGAAACGGAGCTTCGGGCGCTTGGCTCCATTTCGGATCGAGTTTCGGGAAATCTAGAATTTCGGAAGTGGCGGCGAGCCATTGCAGGACAAGCTCTTTGGTCGAGGCGCAGACGGTTCCGTTCATGCCTTCGGTCGCGAAAATGATGAGCCCTTTGAGGCCGAGAGCGCGTCCAGAGCTTTCGAGTTTTTGGCGAAGGGCTTCGAGGTTTTTCGCGGGAACTTGGCCGAAATGATAAAAAGCTGCGATCTGAACCATCTGCGATTTCTCCGGTTCCGCTTACAAGGCGGATGGTCTCATCGTTTCTGTGTGTGCGACGGTTCAGATTTTTATGCGCCCGCTCCTTCAGCGTCAACTGGCAACCCTTCGATCTGCATAATTCTCAAAGCATTCGTGGTGGGGCTTGCGCCCTTTTGCAAGAGGTACGTGAACGTCATGCGGCCGTCGGTGATGTGTTCTCGGAAATGCAAGTTAACGACGGCCGACTCGGTCGCCTCGAGGGCGGTGAGCTCAAGATCGTGGGTCGAGATGAAGCCCTGAGATGTCGGCGTTTTCGCGAGCGCCTGAATCACGGCGCGCGAGCCGATTTGCCTTTCGCGGTTATTGGTTCCGCGAAAAATCTCGTCGATCAAAAACAGGACGTCGCCTTGGCGAGCGCGGTCGAGCAGGGCTTTGAGTCGGCGGACTTCGGCATAAAAATAAGAAAATCCGTCGCGAAGCGAATCGCTCACTTCAATGCAAGTTTCGATCGCGAGCGGCCGAGTCGCAAAACTTTCGGCAAAGACCGGCGCCCCCATGTTCGCGAGCGCCTGATTCACGCCGATGGTTCGCAAGTAAGTCGACTTCCCGGACATGTTTGAACCCGTCAACAGACCCAGTGATTTGCCGTTCGCGAAGGCAAAATCGTTAGCGACCACTTTCTCGCGCGAAATCAGCGGATGAAAAAGTTTTTTGGCCGAAATTTGTTCGGAAGTCAGCGAAGGGTAAGTTTGAGTCTGGTAGCGATCAAAAAGTACTAGCGAAAACAGCGCTTCAAGATGAGCAAGTTCTCTCAAGCATATCGCAAACGAAGAGTCGAGTTTGCGGCGTGCGCGCTCGAGAAGTAAAACTCCGGTCGCGGTCCAGGGCGTAAACGCGTTGATCACCAAGTGGAGAATGGGGTTCGAAGACACGCTTAAGATGCCGACCGCAAAATTCAGCGAGCGCGCTTCACGCGAGGGGCCACTCGCCGTCGTTACCGGAGCCAGTGCGCGCAAGGGCGCGCTCTCGAGCGTTCGCTTCTCGAGGGCCGAAAAGATCGGAGATAAAATATCGAGGTGATGCGAAACGCCGACGCCACTTTTAAAAATATCACCGGCGCGGCCGATCAATCCAAAATTAGCTGCCAAAAAAACGAAATAGAGAAATCCGGTCACCACGTGAGCCCGCGCTCCGAGGAGTGGGTCGCCGGCAATCGCCGCAACGATCCAGGCGATCCAGATCACGATCGTTGCAGAATATTTGAGAGCGTAATGAGCGGACGCGGCGGCTTTGGTTAAAAACTCGAGAATGAGGCGAGACGACTGGCGAAATTCGGCGCGATCGGCAATTAAGGTCAGGCGTGTATAAAACCAAGCATCGGTACGTAACGAACGGATCACGTTTTGGCGGGCTGTAATTTCACTTTGCGACGGCACCGGACCCGTGATCCAGCTTTTCAATTCTAGTGAACCTTCGTCGCTCAAGGTTTCGTCAATCAACGTCCAGAGAGAATGGTGGCCAAAAAAATCGAGGTCGGCCCCGTAGGCTTCGTGCTCAAACGGCAGCCCCGGAAGAATGGGCGACTGACCGTGTATGCGCGCCACCTGCCTCTCGAAAAACGCTTTGAGGCGAACGAGTTTGGAGTGAAAGACCGTCCAGCGACGACTTAAGACCACGAGGTAAGCGAAAAACGGAGCAAAGAGGATAGCGGCCGGTACGGGAATTTGCCACTCAGGGCGGATGGCCGCCAAGAGGAGGCTCAAGGCAAACGCCGAGCCGCTCAAAAGTCGGGCATTTTGAATCTGACTGATTCGCGCTTCGATCTTCGTGATTCGTCGTGCCAGACGGGCGGCGATCCGCGAAAGCCGATCAGCTGAGGCGAGAGATTGAGTGATCATGAGGGTGATGATGCGTGGTTGCGTCCGTCCTGGCAACTCGGTAAAACGGACGCCTATGTCTGATTTTACGTCCGAAATTTTGCGTCGCCGCACGTTTGCGATTATCTCGCACCCTGATGCGGGCAAGACGACGCTCACCGAAAAGTTGATTTACCACGGCGGCGTCATTCACGTGACGGGCGAAGTCAAAGGCAAAGCGGGCACGAAGGCGGCGACCTCCGACTGGATGGCTCTCGAGCAACAGCGCGGAATCTCGATCACCTCATCTGTGATTCAATTTGATTACAAAGGCATGCGAGTGAATTTACTCGATACGCCAGGGCACAAAGATTTCTCTGAAGACACGTACCGAACGCTCGTCGCCGCCGACTCAGCGGTGATGCTGATCGACGTCGCCAAAGGCGTCGAGGATCGAACCAAAAAACTCTACGAAGTGTGTCGCTACCGAAATATTCCAATTTTCGTCTTTATCAATAAATGCGACCGCGAAGGTAAGGTTCCTTTAGAGCTGATCGACGAGATTGAACAAACTCTAAAAATGAATTGCTACCCGATGACCATGCCGATCGGGCTCGGCGGCCAATTCCACGGCATCTATCACCGCGCAAAAAAAGAGATCATGCTTTACCACCCAAAGCATGAAGAGAAGCCCGTGGAGATCATTCCAGTTTCGGGCCTCAACGACCCAAAGTGGAAGGAACTGATCTCTGAGCACGTCATCGAACAAGCCAAAGAAGAGATCGAACTTGTCGACGGCACTCAAGGTGCCTTCTCGCAAGAGGCCTTCTTAGCTGGCAAAATTTCGCCGCTCACGTGGGGGTCTGCCAAACAGAACTTTGCGGTCGATACCTTCCTCGACATCTTTACCGAGCATGCTCCAGGGCCTGCCTCTCGTAAATCGCTCGAGGGCGAAGTAAAACCACTCGACAAAACGTTCACGGGTTTTGTTTTTAAGATTCAAGCCAACATGGATAAGCGTCACCGCGACCGGGTTGCTTTCGTGCGAATCGTGTCGGGTCAGTTTGACAGAGGCATGAAGGTCAATCACGTGCGCTTGGGCCGCGAGCTTCGCTTATCGCATTCGGCGCAATTCGTCGCGCAAGAGCGCGAGACGGTCGAGACGGCGTATGCCGGCGATATCGTCGGCGTGAACGACTCGGGCAATTTCCAAATCGGCGACGCGATCACGAGCGGTAAAACCGTACACTTCGAAGACATTCCGAAGTTCGCTCCCGAGATGTTCGCGCGGCTGTCGGTTTCCGACGCGATGAAGCGCCAGAAACTTCAAAAAGGTCTGAAGCAAATTTCTGAAGAGGGCGCGGTTCAATTGTTTATTGACCCAGTCATCGGGCCTCAAGATCCGATCATTGGCGTGGTCGGTGAACTCCAGTTTGAGGTTTTGATTTACCGTTTGCAAGACGAGTACGGTCTTGAGTGTCGCCTGAATCGTTTGCCTTACACGGTTGCGCGATGGCCTCGAGATCACGACGGTAAGGCCGTTCAGCAGCTGAAAGGGAACTTTGATCTGTACCGCGATCTGAATGACCAGCCGGTTCTACTTTTAAATCAAGAGTGGGATCTGAACTGGGCGAAGAAAGAAAATCCTGACGTTGATTTCGCGAATTCGATCACGACAGCCAGAAATGAAAAAGCGGTTTACGAATTATGAGCATGCCAGAGTCTGCCGACAAAAGTGCTGCGCCGATTCGAATTACAAATCTCGTGAAAGATTACGAAAAGCTGCGCGCCGTTGATCACGTCTCATTCGAAATGAAGCCCGGCGAAATTTTTGGCCTCCTGGGCCCCAATGGCGCCGGCAAGACCACGTTGATTTCGACCATCGTCACGCTCGAGGAGCCGACATCAGGTCAAGTCGAAGTCTTCGGGCACGATGTCACCAAAGAGCCTTCAATTACCAAGACGCTCACTGGTTTTGTTCCCCAGGAGCTTATTCATCACGGTTATTTCGACGTCGAAGAGATCATGCAGTTTCACTCCGGCTACTTCG
>JAYTHQ010000234.1:0-12401 GCA_043732445.1 Bdellovibrionales bacterium
AAAAGAGACAGCGAGGCGTCCTTGATTAAACTAGTTTTGTTGAGACACGGCGAGAGTATCTGGAATAAAGAAAATCGCTTTACCGGTTGGACCGACGTCGACCTCTCCGAAAAAGGTCTCGACGAGGCCAAGGCGGCGGGTCAGCTCTTGAAAGAACACGGTTTTCAGTTCGATGTCGCCCATACTTCAGTTTTGACACGTGCCATTCGCACGCTGTGGATTGTGCTCGATGCTCTCGATCAGGTTTGGTTGCCGGTAAAAAAATCTTGGCGTCTGAATGAACGTCATTACGGTGCACTCCAAGGACTGAACAAAGCCGAAACGGCCGCCAAACACGGCGATGCGCAGGTCTTAATTTGGCGTCGCTCCTACGATATTCCGCCACCGGCACTTGAGCTGACAGATCCGCGCCACCCGAAAAATGATCCCCGCTACAAACACGTTGATCTCAAAGATTTGCCGTCGACCGAATCCCTAAAAAATACGCTCGAGCGTTTTGTTCCTTACTGGCAAAAAGAAATCGTACCGGATTTGAAGGCCGGCAAGCGCGTGATCATTACGGCTCACGGCAATTCGATTCGCGCGCTGATCAAGTATCTTGAAAACATGCCTGATGACGAGATTGTCGAACTCAATATTCCGACAGCCGTGCCGCTCATCTATGAATTGACCGACGAGTGTCAGCCGATCAGGCGTTACTACCTTGGCAACCAGGCCGAGATTGAAGCGAAGGCCAAAGCTGTCGCTGATCAAGCTAAGGCAAAGTAAACTTTAATGAGGCGTCACCTCATCGATCCCCACTCGCCATTTCGCACCATCTTTCGCGTCGCGAGCGGCAATTTTCTAGAGATGTTCGACTTTATGATCTTTGGCTATTACGCCTCAGAGATCGCGCGCACGTTTTTTCCGAATGCGAATGAGTATACATCACTCATGATGTCGTTGATGACATTCGGCGCAGGTTTTCTGATGCGGCCGATTGGTGCAATCGTGCTCGGGATTTACATTGACCGGCACGGGCGGCGAAAAGGCTTACTCGTCACTCTAGGCCTCATGTCGATCGGTACACTCATCACCGCATGCACGCCAGGCTACGCAACCATCGGCATTCTCGCACCTCTAATGATTCTTATCGGCCGACTCATTCAAGGCCTCTCGGCGGGTGTCGAGCTCGGTGGCGTTTCGGTTTACTTACATGAAATAGCGAAGCCAGGACGCGAAGGTTTTTACGTGAGCTTTCAGTCTTTCAGCCAGCAGGTCGCAGTCGTGACTGCAGCCCTTTTGGGTCTGATCTTAAACCGCACACTGTCGCCGGCCGAAATTTCGGAGTGGGGCTGGCGGATTCCGCTGGGGCTGGGCTGTCTGATTATTCCCTTTTTATTTATGATTCGTTCGAACTTAAAAGAAACTGATGTGTTCTTAAAGCGAAAAAAAGCTCCGGGTATTCGCGTGTTAGTGAGTTCGATTTCGCGGAACTGGAAGATCGTGGTCATCGGCTGCTTGCTTGCAACCATGTCGACAGTTTCTTTCTACATGATCACCGCATACACGCCGACATTCGGTGGGCGCATTCTTCATTTAAGTACGCAAGATAGCCTCGTTGTCACTTTGTGCGTGGGCCTCTCGAATATGCTGTTCTTGCCGCTGATGGCGCATCTCTCTGATAAAATCGGGCGCACGCCGATTCTCGTGGGTGCGACAGTTCTTTCGTTATCGACGGCCTATCTAGCTTTGAATTGGCTGGCGACTGCGCCGACGTTTGAAAAGTTGATGATTGTCGAGCTGTGGCTTTCGTTCCTGTACGCGAGCTACAACGGTGCGGTGATCGTGTATCTCGCGGAGATCATGCCGCCTGAGGTGAAAACGGCGGGATTCTCTTTAGCCTATAGTCTCGCGACCGCGCTCTTTGGTGGCTTCACGCCCGCAATCAGCACGCTGCTCGTTCACCGCACGGGTTCGGCCGCCTCACCCGCAATCTGGCTTGGCTTCGCGGCACTTTGCGGATTAGCCGCGACAGTTTTGTCGCGCTCTCTTTACCAAGGCAACTCGCGACCGGCGTGATTAAAGAATTTGCCTGAATCACTTAGCGTGCACGATTCAATGACGGTCCATAAGCCTTCCGCCGACTTTGCTGGCGCGAGCGGTGCGCCGGCGCCACCCATTTCTGTTTTGACCCAACCCGGATGAAGGGCAAGTGCGGTGATCTCGCGCTCGTCGACCGCTAAGCTTCTGACAAACATATTTACCGCCGCTTTGCTCATGCGGTAGGCGTACGCGCCGCCGCCTTTATTGTCGGTGAGTGAACCCATCAGTGACGAGATGGTCGCGACTTTTGGCGACGAGGCCGCCCTTAAAAATGGAAGCAGCGCTTGAGTGACGCGAATCGGTCCGACCGAATTTGCATCGAGGGTCTTCAGAATCATCGAGCTCTCGATGTTTTCAAGTCCTGTGGCTGCGTCGAGATAAATACCTGCATTATTGATCAAGATGTCGATCGACTTCAGCCGCGTTCGAAGTTGATCGGCAAACGCGTGCACTGACGCATCACTTGTGACATCAAGCTCCAGCACTTCGCCGCGCGAGCCGACGGCTTCGCGCAAAGCGCCAGCCTTCGACGGCGTTCGAACGCCAGCGATCACGCGCATTCCTTTTTGAGTGGCTTGTTTTGCGAGCTCAAGACCGATACCGCGACTTCCGCCGGTGATCACAACGGTCATTTCCGATGGCGCTTCAGATTTCATTAGGGCCTCCAGGTGGCTCTTGAGTGTGCGGCCGCAATCGTTAAGCGGCAAAAGAAAAATGGAGCATCCGCATTCGCAGGAGCGCTCTGTCGTCCGCTGACACTTTTGTGACAATCAGAGTTTGCACCTGCCGGTTGCCCAGATGAGCTCCCTTCATTTAAGATGGCCAAATGAAAACGCCTCCGATCCGCCTGACTCAGCGTCCACGCCGCAATCGTACAACCGCCGCCGTTCGTTCACTTGTTCGCGAAACGCAGCTGACCGCGGGCGATCTGATTTACCCGCTTTTTGTAATGGAAGGCAAAAAGCAACGCGTTTCGATCTCGTCAATGAAAGGGCAGTCGCGCCTCTCGATCGATTTCATTATCGAGACTTGTAAAGAGGCAGCCGATCTCGGAATTTCGGGTGTCGCACTTTTCCCTGTTATCAACGACACAAAAAAAGACAAGTACGGCCGGGAGTCAGCCAATCCAAAAGGACTTCTGCAAGAAGCGATTGCGCAAATCAAAGCGAAAGTTCCAGAGTTAGCGGTCATTGGGGACGTCGCGATGGATCCGTACTCGACCGACGGTCATGACGGACTAGTGATTGGAAATGAAATCGTCAACGACGCCACCCTGCCGATTTTGGCCGAGATGTCGATTGCGCAAGCGCGCGCCGGTGCAGATTTTGTTGCGCCGTCAGACATGATGGACGGGCGTATCGGTTACCTGAGACGCGCGCTCGACGACGCCGGTTTTCAAAACTGCGGCATCATCTCGTACGCCGCGAAATATGCATCGTCATTTTATGGGCCGTTTCGCGAAGCGCTCGATTCTGCGCCGCGCTCGGGCGATAAAAAAACGTATCAGATGGACCCTGCAAACAAGCGTGAAGCGATTCGCGAAATCTTGCTCGACGTCGAACAAGGCGCTGACATCGTCATGATCAAGCCCGCGCTAGCGTACCTCGACGTGATTGCGGCTGCGCGCGCGCGCGTGCAGCTGCCGATCGCGGCCTACCAAGTGAGCGGCGAATACGCGATGATCCAGGCGGCCGCCGAGCATGGCTGGATCGACGCCGAGGCCGCGATGGTTGAGACACTAACAGCAATCAAAAGGGCGGGCGCCGACATGATCCTCACTTACTTTGCCGTCGAGATGGCGCGAAAACTTGCGAAGCGGCCTCGTTAAAAGCCGAAGGCCCAAGGTTTATTAAAGTCGAATCTGCTAGAATAAGGGGCGTTCGGCGTCGGTTCGAAGGCGGTTTGGCGCTTGCACGTCCAAACCTCAAAACCTCGAAAACTTCCCAAAGTTTTTTAAAACGGTCTCGGATCTTCAGAATTAGCCAGTTATTACCAGTAGTTCTGACGGTACCGCAACTCTTTCGAAAATCCGGTTGGTGAAGAGGATTTACGCCCTTCAGGAGTAATCTTTTCTCCGCCCAAAGGTATTCGTCAAAAGCGGGTGGGGGGTTTTTAAAGTTTTCGGAAGTGTGTTAGTAACGTGGTCGTACCTATTGGGAGGATTGCTCTGGTGTTGAACAACGTGAACGTAGCCGACGGCCTTGATAAAATGATTCCTCAGGATATGAAGCTGAAAAAAGCAGCAATCCTGGCAAACGACATGGGCAACGTCGATGCGGAGCTCATGGATGACGGGATGGATCTTGATCTCGTCTCCGATATTCTTGAACTCAGTGACGACCAGTACCCTCGCTTTACCCTCGCGAAAAACAAAGCTCGTTTTCTTCGCATGGTGAGCTGGTACAAAAACAAACAAGAGTGGCTCGAAGTTGCACCTCTTAGCGGAGTGACCAAGCTCTTCAAGCAACAAACAAAAGAACTCGTCGGGATTCGCTCAAACAAACTCGACTACGAGATGGAACTCGAGACCGGCACTTTAACTCCTTCGCAACGCTCGTATCGTCGCGACGAATTGAAGATGTGCAAAGTCCACGAAAAGATGGCCGTGAACCTGATCTCAAAAATGCAGGTCAAAATTAAATCGGGCCGCAGATAAGTTTCTGATTTAGAAATCGAGACGTATAAAAGGGAAGCGAAAGCTTCCCTTTTTTTATTTAGATTGTCTGGTCGCAAGTGCGGTTTCAGACAGGCCATGTGAAAGCTGCCTCTCCGCCGTCGTGGCGGCGAAGGGAGAATCACGGGGAGCGCAGTTGAAATGCCGGGACGTGGGACGGCTCACCCAACGTCGAGGCTCGAACATGCGCGTCTCGAACATGCGCGTCTCATGTAGATTCAGGGGCTTAGAAGAAAATCTCAGAATGAGGAACTTTTTTCCTCATATTCTCAAGACGACACGCCGATAGGCTCTATGTGAGTCATAAAACGACTCAGCAACAAAGACACTTTCAGAGAGTCTGTTTGTTTGCGACAAAAAATAGAATCACGAACCTAATAGTGGAGGTCTTGAAATGGTACGTTCTCAGTTCATCGTCGTTAGTGACGATCAAGCTCTGATCCAGAAAGCTCAGTCGTTCGGACAAATGCACGGCGTGCCTGTGCAAGTTCAGTCGCCTGAACAACAAAGCTCTGGCGCAGACGTTGTGGCCCTTGTTCCGGGTCACGGCAGTGTCACGGTGAATTCTGAGGGTGCGAAAGTCCTTCCATTCCCGGGTCCACAGTCATCCGACACACGTCGTGGTGTCGCGACGATCAACCAACTTGAAAGCGTTGCGATTGAAAACGCGATTGCAGCTTTCAAAGGGAACCTGACTGAAGCCGCGAAAGCGCTCGGTATCGGTCGCGCAACGCTCTACCGCAAAGTGAAGCAATACAACATCGATCCGTCGATGGCGCGCAAGAAAAAAGCAGCCTAAGTCGCTGCCAAGCCGTGAAATGAAAAAGCCGAGCTTCACAGCTCGGCTTTTCTTTTAGGCTCGCGTCGCCGCTAGCGCCGCTTTCGGTCGCGACAATCTCACGCTCCGCTTACAATTTGCGATCACGGGAGTTTGAAGTGAAACAGCTCATGTTAGGCGCTGCCGTTTTCTTAGTCGCGACCGTCGTTTGTATCGGTCACATCACCGCGCGCACAGAGATCCGCGCCACTGACGAAGTCTGCGCGCTCATCAAAGAAAACTACTTTCGCGCAAGCGACCCTGACGTTCGAAAATTTCTTGGCCGCTGTGAGACTGATTCCATTCCCTTCGTTTTTTCTCGCGCCCACGCTATTCAAGATATTAACAACCGGCTCGCGCAGATTCAGTCTTCACACCTAAGCCTCTATACGCCCGACGAAAATCGTCGTCTCTGGACCAATGCCGGCACGGATACAGGCCTTCGCTCGCGAATGATCGACGGAGAGCTTGTGGTGACCTCGACACTTAAAAATAGTCCTGCCGAACGCGCCGAGCTGAGGGCGGGTGACGTCGTTATCAGCATCAACGAAGTGCCAGTGGGGTCAGCCGATGAGGCGCAGTCGACAGCTGGCTCTTATAAAATCGCTCGCGGCGAAAAGTTTTTTCTCGCCGACCTCAAGCTTGAAGACCTCGAAGAAGATTTGCGGCCCAGGCTCGCGACGGTGGCGAACGGCGCTTGGCCGACGGCTCGGCGACAAGAGACGGCTGTCCTCACTATTCCGAGCTTTTTACCGCAATACTTTGAAGACGACAGTTGGGCTCAGATCATCGAAAAAGTCGAGTCAGCTCGGTACGCAATCGTTGATCTACGCGGAAATCCTGGCGGTAGTTTTCCCGCCATGACGAGAGCACTTTCTTTCTTTCGTTGTGAGCGGGACTACGTTGGTACACTTTGGCGTACGCCAAAAGCCGGTGATGGACCGGCTGCGGAACTCCCGAATGAGCTCGATGCTTCTCGGCAGCTTGAGCTGCTTCGAAGCGCAAGCCAAATTCAGCTGAAGACATTCACGGCAGACGATGGGCAAAAGCGGCTCCCCTGTTTTCGAGGCGACGCTGTTGTCCTGATCGATAACGGAACTTCGTCTGTTTCTGAAATCTTCGCTAAGGCAATGATTGAGCGGCCACGCACGAGGGTGTGGGGCTGGCCAACGGCAGGGCAAGTCGTGATGGCGCGCTGGTTTTCAATCGGTTCACTTGGCGGCGGTGATTACGCGATGTCGATACCGGTAGCGGGTTACCGGGCGCAAGACGGTGACGAGCTCGAACATCATGGTGTGCGCCCGAGCCGCGAACTTCATTACGAACTTGAAGCTGCGCTTCGCGGTGAAGATAGCTGGATCAATGAAGCTTCCAAAAGTCTAAAGCGTTAACTTGAACGGCCGGATCGGTGGCGAGTGTCTCGATATGAGACCTCGATTTCTGGAGCGGAAAACGTGTGTCGAATGACACGCAAGCGTCGACTTCTTAAACATGAAAATACGATCAACCTCGGGCTGAATTGCGGCCACCGCGGCATGAACTTAGCACTTCTGTTTGGTGATGCGAGTGACGATAAGCTAACTAGCACTCGGTCTAGGGGAGATTCATGAAAAAGCCTTACAACACAGATAACGTGATCGACATGACTGAGCGAATTCAGGAACCAGACGCGAAAGCGCGCTTAAAAAATCTCAAAGTGAGATTTGATCTTGAGCACGCGAAACTTGCGCTCTCAACGTCGCTCCTTTCTGTCGTCGTTCTGGTGACTCTTGCCAATCGCGGCTTGATGAATTCCGCCGCGCCTGTTGAAGTCGTTCGTGGAGCGCGCGCCATCGCGAGTGTCTCGACCGGCACAAGCAACGCCGAAGACATCTTGGTTCGTGAGCTCGCCAAACATGACTTAAATCAAGTTTCGATGGGCCGCCAGCCGTCGTCGATTGAGTCCTTGGCCTTCGGTCAACTTGAAGGCAAGTATGCGGTTCGTCTCGAAGACGGTAAACTCGCGGAGCTAGAGTTCTCGGACGTGACTTCACAAGGTGATCGCCCGAAACACATCGACGACCGTGGCGTCTTTCTCGATTCACACCGCGATATTCTGCCGGTCGCCTACGACAAGTCGATTCGAATCGACTCGCAATCGTCGCACGGCACGACGACTGAAATTTACCAACTGGTGAACGAAGTCAGCCGTCCCGTCGCCAACGTCGAGTTTCATCTGGATTCCGCGGGTCGCATGCTTTCGATGCGCGTCGCTGAATTAAAAATCGCCTCAAAATAAGACAGTCCGTTAGACCGGATCTGATCGGCCGACTCGCCCTTCTCTCGCTTGAGAAGGCCAGTTGGCCGATAAGTTTTTATGGTCTCAGACGAAACTCCGCAAGCGCCGCCGACTAGCTCGGCGCCACTTCTACCACCTCCAGATTCCCTCGAAGACCGCTTGGCCTCGCCGCTTGATCGTTTGGCTGCCGTCGTTGCCGATCTCGTGATTATTTCGCCAGTCGCTACACTCGTGATGTCGCCGTTTCGGAAACTAGCATCGGAAGCCATGTTGCAAGGGCGAGACGATGCGTGGATGATCGCGACGGCGAGTGCGATTGGCATCTCTGTTCTTTTTGTTATTCTTTATCAGACTTATTTTTTGGTGAAATGGCGCGCAACGCCCGGCAAACGATTGATGGGTCTCACGGTCGAATCCCTCTGGGATCAAGAGGGCGCGCCCCTTCGCCCGCAAGTCGCGTTCATGCGCGCGTGCACACTGTGTTTTGAAGTTTTGCTTTTAGGGCTTCCACTCATTGGAGTCATCGGTAACGATCGTCGTCGGCCGCTTCACGACCGCGTTGCTGACACCATCGTTCTTTCCAAAAAGCGAACTCGTGTCGGCGTTCCGGGTTTGTCTGAACGGTCGTTGGCAAGTGGATTAGTGGGTGCGTTTTTCTTATCGCTTTTGATCATAGCGACATTCAAGATTAGCCAGTTTCGCCTTCTAGGAGCAACGCCAATGGCGGCGCTAGAGACGCCCATTGCTCTTTGCGAAGCGGTTGGCCGAGCCGAGACAAACTGGATTCCCGCACTGGGCGAGAAGAAGCCGTCACGCATTTCGATCGCGCTGTCGCTTTATGAAGCTGACGCGATTGACGAAGACTGTTTGAAAACTGAAGCAGACGGATCGTTGTGGTCGAAGGGCAGTCGCGATCTTGGCTATTTGGCGCGCGGACTCGCTGAAAAATCTGACGATGCCGCCTCCCAGGAGTATTTGGACCGCGCCTGCGACGGCGCTAACGAGACTGACGTGTGTCGAGCGCTCTCTCTTCTAGATAAGAGCGAGCTTCCCGATGATCCTGTTGAGGCGAAGGCTCAGCAGGTTCTTCGCGACAGCGAAATGTTGGCGCTGACGACATCACTCAAGCCCAAGAGTGAACTTTTTCTTAAAATCTTAGCTATTCGCGAACTCATTTCGCATAAACAAGAAGCTCAAGCGATCGCGATCATCGATTCGATCGCTCCCCAACGCGATCTTGCCTATTTTTTGACAAGCGAACGTGCAAAATCTTTGTGGGCGATTGGCGAGAAGCAAAAATCGCGCGACATTTTGCAAACGGCGATTGTCGCGCTCGCTAGCGATGAGCGTGTCGCGCTGACCCGTTGGTTTTGTTATGCCGAGACTTCAGAGAACGGGTGTTCGGCCCAGGCAAAATCATCGTGCGATCTTTTGTCGGCCTCTGTCCAAAACGACAAAGTGTTGCTTGGCGATCCAGAAGTCACGCTTGCCTACCTGCGCGGTGAAGCCTGTTCCGATCGCCTCGACGAGAAGCGCATCGCTGAATTAAAAGCTGAAACACCCGATATCGAATCACAAAACTACCTCGAGGCGTTACTGCAACTGACACGTGGCCAAGAAGAAAAAGGTGTTTCGCTTTTGAAAGTGATTGCTACTAAGGACGAGGGCCCATTCTTTATCGAAGCTGAGGCGAAACTTGCGCGCTTAGCAAAGTCTGAAAAAGAGTTAAGTTTGATTCGCGAAGAGTGGAGTGACGCCGATTCGAATTCAGAAGGCTGGGCTGACCTTGGTCGCCTGCTGATGGAGCGTTACAACGAGCTTGCGGCTTGGGATCAGACCATCGAGATCGGTTTTAAAATCAGCGAGAGCGAAGTCCTCGATCAAACGAGCGCACGGCCGATGGTTGTGGCAGCGTACAGATCGGGCCAAACGAAAATGGCAATCGGGTACTGGGAAACTTATTTTAAAAAGGATTCGAATCTCGCCGACAATGCGAAGGCGCGTTTGCCGGCGAGTACAAATGCATTCGAGACCGTTGTTAAAGAGATTCAGGCCGAGCTGTTGGCGCCTATCATTCCGGCAAAACTTCCGCAGAAGCGTCACGGCGGGAGTGCGAAGTGATCTTCCCTTACCTCGCAGGGTTCTTATCACCACTCAAAGCGCCTGTGACGTACTTACTTTTAGTCATTAATATCGCTGTCTTTTTTGGCACCTATCAAAACTTTGAGGCCTCTGATCAGCAACTCGATCACTACCTCGACGACGAACAATTTCTGGCCACTCAAGGGGCGGCATTTGCGGTCATGATCGAGCGAGAACCAAAAAAGTTTTCACCGACACTTCAGTCGATCGCTAAAAGCTCGCTTCAGCATGACTCAAACTCGCTTCAAGCTCTAGGTGGATTCGCGCTCAGAAATTCAGCCTTTATGTCGCGGGCACAGACCTTTAATTTTGGCGGCGATGAAGTCGCCGTCGCGCATTGGCGTAAAAAGCTAATCGACTTTCAAAAAATTCAAGATCTGAATCCCTCGTTTCGTTGGGGCTTAAGTGAGTTACATAATGGTTGGTTGAATTGGTTCAGTTATCAGTTTGCCCACGCAGGCTTTGCACATCTGTTTTGGAATATGATTTTTCTGATGATCTTCGGGTGCTTTGTCGAGGTCACATTAGGCGGAAGTTATGTGGCGGTGGCCTACGTCGCTGGTGGTTTGATCGGCGCGTGGTCGTACTCTGTTCTCTCTGGCATCTCCTATTCGCCACTCGTCGGCGCCAGCGGTGCGGTGAGTGGTCTCATCGGGCTAGTCGCGGTTGCCTGGTGGCGCAAGGAGCGGCTGCCATTTTTGTTCGTGCTGATCCCGATGCGCGAGTACATGGGTATCGCACGTCTACCAAGCTGGCTTTTAGGGCTTGTTTTTCTAGTTCCTGATTTAAGTCATTATCTCGCGTCGTCTCGGGAGGTCGGCTCGGTTGCTTACAGTGCCCACATCGGTGGTGCACTCTTCGGGGCCACGATTGCTGTGGGTTTACAACTCGGCTGGCTGCCAAAAAAGCAAATAGCGCCCGACTTAAAGGCCCCCGATTTTCTCAATCAAGTTCCGGCCAGCGACCAACGCGCTGGCTGATTGCGGAACAGTGTACATTCCGCCGTTTGCAATCGGGGTCCAGAGTAAAACGAACCGCCAAGGCGCGGTTGCTAAATCTCTCGGAGCGACGAGCAACACTGATCATCTGATCTTTGAATTCCTTGTCTCAATTTTAGCGCTCTTGTAGTGCACGGACAAGACCGTTAAAGATCCTGAAGGCGCTCACTCGCCGTCTTCGCTCGGGGCGAATCCGCGTCGCAACGTATTTTCAGTGACTACGCGGGGCTCGACGAAATTTAAAAGATAGTCTTTGCCGCCGGTTTTGCTGCCAGCACCCGACATCTTGAAACCACCGAACGGGTGACGCTCAACCATCGCGCCCGTAATGCCGCGGTTGATGTAAACGTTGCCGACATTCAGTTCCAGTTTTGCTTGCTCGATATTCGCCGGGCTACGTGAGTACACGCCGCCGGTCAAACCGTACTCGGTGTTGTTCAAAATCTCGAGGGCTTGATCAAACGTCTTTGCACGAATAACGGCGAGGACCGGCCCAAAGATTTCGTTCTGCGCGATCCACGCGTCAGGTTTTACATCAGTGAAGATCGTCGGAGCAACGAAGTAGCCTTCTCCCGGCGTGATGCCTTGGTAAGCGAGCTTTGCTTCGCTGCGCCCTTTTTCAATCGCCTCTAGAATCCGGTCGCGCGCTTCTTGATCAATGACGGGCCCGATATAGGCGTCGCCCTCTTCGGGCGAAAGAACTTTTAAACCTTTAGCGGCCTCGATTAAGCGACTTGTGAACCGATCGTAAATTTCATCGAGCACAATCACGCGCGAAGCCGCCGAGCATTTTTGTCCCGCGAAGCCGAATGCAGAGTAGAGAACCCCGCTTACGGCCTCGTCGAGATCGGCGTCTGAATCAATAATGATTCCGTTCTTGCCGCCCATTTCACAGATCACGTGTTTCAAGTGCTGCTGACCGGGCAGCTGTTGGGCCGCGCGTTTCCAGATGTGAAGCCCCACGGCTTTTGAGCCTGTGAAGCCAATCAATGCGGTATCGACATGACCAGTGAGCGTGTCGCCGATCTCTTCGCCGTAACCGTTTAAAAAATTCGCGACACCTGCCGGAAAGCCAGCCTCTTTCAAAGCCTTCATCAAATATGCGCCGATGACTGGAGTTTGCTCAGCGGGCTTAAACACGACGGTATTGCCGGTGACAAGAGCTGCCGCAACCATGCCGGTGAGAATCGCTAACGGAAAGTTCCAGGGCGCGATGACGACGCACACGCCACGAGGTTGGTACATGTACATGCTTGTTTCACCGGGTATTCCGCCGACGCGAACACCTTTCGAGAGTTTGCGCATGTCCCTTGCGTAGTAACGGCAGAAATCGATGGCTTCGGCGATGTCCGCATCGGCCTCTTCCCAGGGTTTGCCGGCCTCCAGGACCTCGAGTGCGCTTAATTG
>JAYTHQ010000235.1:0-3906 GCA_043732445.1 Bdellovibrionales bacterium
GCCGCGCGCGACGCCTCTCTTGCGGGCAACACCTCACCGCTGACCGAAACGACGCTTCAATATTCGAGCGGCTCTTGGCAATTTGACGTTTCGTCACGAGGCATGGGCCTAAAGAATATCCTCTTAAAAGATTACAAAAGCCGCGATGCCCAAACGATTCAAATCGCTGGCGCAGAAGGTGATCCGACTTTCGCGACTTTTGCAGCACCCTATGATCAGCCGCTGAATTTCGAAATTAAAAAAACGTCTGAGGATACGTTCGTCGGTCACGCGACGGCGAATGGTGCATTGATCGAAAAAACAATTAAAATTAATCCGGTCAATTACTCGATCGAAACCGGCATCAAAGTCACGGGCGCAACACCTGCGTTCAAAGGCTTGTCGACGCGTCTCGCAGACGTGATGGCAGAGCCCGCAGAGAAGGCTCATTTCTTTGATCCAACACCTGACTCCCACAGCTGGTTTGTGCTTCACGACGGCTCAAAAGCACGCCAGGTCTTAAAGCGAAAGGCCGTCACTGATCCGAAAGCCGACGTGAACGACCTCTCGCAAACGAACGTCACGATCGCGTCTTTGTCCGTTCATTACTTTGCAATGGCGGTCGCCGATCATTCGGCAATTATGCCGCGCTTCGAATCAAAAATTCCTTACGACGCCCAGGTTGCAAGCGGTCAGTTGATCTATGAACCAGCCACGATGCCCGAGACATTAAGCGTGAGTTATACGGCGTTTGCTGGCCCGAAATCGTTCGCACTTCTACAGTCCGTCGATGAGAACCTCACGCAAGTGATCGATTACGGAATGTTCTCGATCATCGCGAAACCGCTTTTATGGCTTCTTAAGTTTTTGCACTCGACGATTTCGAACTGGGGTCTCGCGATCATTGCGCTGACGATCATCGTTCGTTTGATCGTGATGCCGTTTAATATTTACTCGTTTAAATCGATGAAGGTGATGCAGCGTCTGCAGCCAGAGATGACTCGCGTTCGCGAGCGCTACAAAGATAAATCAAACGAAGAGAAGCTCAAGATGAACGCCGAAATCATGGCGCTCATGAAAGCCAACAAAGCCAATCCGCTGGGCAGCTGTTTGCCGATGCTTCTGCAGCTTCCGGTCTTCTTAGCGCTCTACCAAGTTTTGGGTCAGTCGATTGAGCTTTATCAAGCGCCGTTCGGTCTCTGGATTCACGATCTCAGCATTCGAGATCCGCTCTTTGTTCTTCCGGTTTTGATGGGCATCACGATGTTCATCCAGCAAAAGATCACGCCATCGACGATGGATCCCGCGCAAGCGAAGATCATGATGTGGATGCCGGTGCTTTTTTCCTTTTTCATGATTTCTTTGCCAAGCGGACTCACTCTGTACATTTTCGTGAGTACGCTCTTCGGCATCATTCAACAATACGTGTTCTTAAAGGACCGCAGTCCAACGAAGACCGTACAAGAGGCGAAGGCCTAGAGTTTTAAGGGGAGAGATTTATGTCAGGGTTTTTCAGTAAGATTTTCGGTAGCGGCAAAAAAGATGAGAATCGGTCTGCTTTGGGCGAAGGTGCCACGGCCGTTGAGCTTGTCGAAGAAACGATGCACGGCCTCATCGAAAAAGCTCACCTTGAGCTGACGTTCGAAGTGCGCACCGAAACAACCGGCCCAAACGAAGAAATCATGGTCGAGCTCTCGGGCGCCGATGAAGATCTTTTGACCGAGAAAGAGGGCGCACTTCTCGATGCGTTTCAGTTGTTCTTTAAACGCGCCCTTCAGCACCGACTGCCCGACTCGCGCGTGAATATTAACTTCGACTGCAACGGCTACCGCGAGGAATCTTCTCGCGCCCTCGTTGATCTCGCAGATAAGTTAAAAGAAAAAGCCCTCGAGCAAGGCCGCTCGGTTTACTTGCGCGCTCTGCCGCCAAAAGATCGCAAAATAGTTCACCAACATTTGGCAAACGACGAGCGCGTTCGCTCACGCTCTGTCGGCGACGGCCTCTACAAAAAAGTGAAGATCTACCCAATTAAAGAAAACGGCGCGAGCGGCGGCGGCGATGAAATCGACACCGAAGACGCCTCAGAAAACTTCGGCAATCGCTAGAACGCGCGGTGAGAACCGGCGGACCTGTCGAAGAGATGCGCGCGCCGTAAAAAACTGAATGGATTTTAATCGGCCGCCATCTTCTTTTTCTAATTCAATGGGCATTTCCACACCAGCTTGAAAATGCCGACTCAAGCGCTCTTGGGTTGATATTTCGCGCAAACAAATCGCATTCGGGTTTTGGCTATTTTAGGAAGTGTAGAACCACGTGCCGCTGTTGGATTATGCAATTAGTCACGTTAGCTACGTCTGTCCGCTCGATTGACTCTCCTGCGGTTTCGGGCGAAATCTCCTGCAACGGGTGACGTATTTCTTCGATCTTTAAACAAGCTCACGACCAAGACACGATTTGCGCGTTGTCGACTCCGCCGGGAGTGGGCGGCATCGCCGTGATTCGCGTGAGTGGGTCGCGCGCGGCCCAGATGACTCGCGTTTTGTGTTCGTTTTTACCCGAAACCCCTGAGTCTCACCGGATCTATTACGGCATTTTGAGATCTGGTCAGTCAGACGAAGGAATCGACGAGGTTCTCGTTTCCTATTTCGCCGAGGGCCGGTCATTTACGGGCGAACAGACGTGCGAAATCTCGTGCCACGGCGGATCGGTTCTTCAGACCGCGATTTTAAAAGAGCTTGTTGGAGCTGGCTGCCGCTTGGCGAAGCCGGGTGAATTCACCTACCGCGCCTTCATGAACGGGCGGCTCGATCTGGTTCAGGCCGAGTCCGTTCTGGGGCTGATCGAATCGCAATCGAAGCAATCGGCTCGCGTGGCGCTCCGCCAACTTCAGGGCCATCTCTCGGCAGACTTCGCAAAAGTAGAAGATGATCTTCTCTGGATCCTCGCGATGCTCGAAGCCAGCATCGATTTTTCGACTGAAGACATTGAAGTCGTCTCGCCGCAGGCCTTAATTGAGCGTGCTGATCAGTCTCGCGCGTTCGTTGATCGCCTGATCGGAACCTACCGGCAAGGCAGGTTGCTCCGCGAGGGTCTGCAGATTGCGTTGGTCGGAAAGCCAAATGCCGGCAAGTCGTCGCTTCTAAATGCGTTCGTCAAAGAAGAGCGAGCGATCGTCACTGCCGAAGAGGGAACAACCCGTGATTTGGTTGAAGGCCGGCTTACTTTTGCCGGAATTCCCGTCACTTTTGTTGATACAGCAGGCTTACGAGAAACCGCTAACGAAGCAGAACGAATCGGGATTGAGCGATCTCGGGCGGCGATGAAGGCGTCTGACCTGGTTTTCGTTATCATCGACTTAGCGGCCGCCTCCTGGCGTGCGCAGTTCGCTGAGTTTGCAACTAACGATTCAGCCCAAACGTTCTATTTGTTCAATAAATCGGACCTCGCTGGCGACTCGCGAAAGCAGTCCGAGGAGCTGGCGGGGGAAGCCGGGGTTAAAGACCGTGCGTACTGGGTTTCAGCAAAAACAAGATCGGGTTTGGCTCAAGTCGAGTCGCGCGTCGAGTCGATCGTTCGCGTCAGTAGTTCGGAAACATCGAACGTCGTGACCCAAGTGCGGCATTTAGAGCAGCTGCAAAAAATTCACTCTTGTTTGGTGAAGGCGACTGCACTAATCAAACAGGATTCCAGTCCAGAATTTATAGCGTTTGAACTGCAGGAAGCGATTCGCGCGATTCATGAACTTCTCGGTAAAGAGTTTCACGAACAAGTCATCGACCGGATCTTCAAAGAATTCTGCCTCGGAAAATAAACAAAGGAACGCTGCTCCCGCATGAAACACTCTTTCGACTTTGATGTGGTAGTCGTGGGAGCTGGTCACGCCGGAATCGAAGCGTGTTTGGCGTCAGCGCGCCTGGGCTTGAAAAC